>CALVRF010000048.1 GCA_944358495.1 uncultured Bacilli bacterium | reverse complement strand
ATATGATTATACAATAGATGCCGCTTGTACTAATTGTCAGGACACAACATCTAGTGGATCATTCATTATTCAAGATATTAATAATTGGGAAGCGATTGAAGCTAGTAATAGATATAATGGTGATAACGCTAATATAAGAACTTATTATTATAAAAATGATAATACGTATTGTCGTGAAGAAATAAAAGTTGATTTTCCTGACACGAGTAAAGTAATAAATGTTCAAACCGGAAGATATTTTACAGTGGGTGCTAGTGAAAATGACATTGGATATTCATTGGATAAAAATTTTGGAGATATCAGTGTTACTAGAACGAGAGAATGTCAAGGTGCCGGAGCTACTAGTTATACCCAAAGCCATCCATTTGGAACTCAAACCGAAGCTGAAGGAACTGTCGATAACGGAACTGGAATTGTAACATTGAAATATACTGAAAATATCTTGAATGGTAGTCAATATGATAAAGATGAAATCACTTTAATAGCTAAAGATTGCCAAGAAAGTATAAATGCTGGGACAAGAACAATGACTTGTAAATATGGTTTGCCGAATTATGTATATCGTTATGTCAAAGATGGCCAGTCACTTTACGATGGCAGAAATGATAGTTCTACAATTGATTTGGGTATTCCTAATTTGCCAATTTCATTTAATAACTATTCAACGCCTAGAGCAACTGTCCAATTAGCTTATGAATTGCCAAATGATAGTCAATTAAAAAAATCATACATTAAAGATAATACTTACTTAAATAGTGGCGATGTTGATAACATTTATAAAAAATATATAGAAGGCAGTATGAATGGAGAAAGTGACCAAAATGAGCTAAACAAAAGTGCTTGTGCTAAATTATATGGCGGTACGAATACAGCAGGTTTTAGAGTATGCGCTCAAAATAGAACTAATAACAAAATAGGAAATGACTCTAGTAGTAACTGTGTAACTAGAAATACATTGTCTAGCGGAAATCTATCTGAAAGATATATTTGCCCAATTACTGGCAACGATGAAAATGGCAAAATATGTGAATATGATAGCATCGCAGATATTTATTACGGAAAAAATGGCACGGCTGTATCCAAAGAACAATTTGATAAAGAGTGCGACGGTAGTCCTAATGATAAAATATGTAAATATGATGATTCCACTGATACATATTATGGTAAAAATGGAACCGTAGTAAGTCAAGAACAATATTATGAGCAGTGCCCACAAGAATGTACAGTAATTAATGGCGTTTATTACGGAAAAATGAATAGTGATGGAACTGGTAGAAAAGTTACTCAAGATGTATATGCCGAAGAATGTTTGAAATATTGCACTATCGAAACTGTAAATGGTCAAACAATTTATTATGATCTTCAAGGTAATGCCAGCACGGACCCCAATGTCGAAGGTGGTTATAACGATGATTGTGTATCTAAAGTGACATGTCCGCCAGAGCAATGTGAATATGGTTGTTGTCCAGATGGCTCGTGCGCTGATAGTGAAGGAAATTGCCCGTTCACCACACCAGGAAACAACATTATCTATAGACCAATTGATTTGATTAACCCGTTTCCAAGTCAAAACGCTATGATTAGAGCCACCGGTTCTAACTGGTGTGCATATAATATTCGCACAAATAAAATCGATTGTAGTGCTGACAATGCAATAGTTAAAGCCCATATTAACAACAATCGTAGTACTGATGACTATGACATTTATTCGTCAGAACCGTTATATGAAGTTGTACTAACGCCTGATACCATTAAAGCTGTCAGAAATTATAATAATAGACAAGAAAAAGCTGGTGGTTATGGAGATTATACATTAAATTGTAATGGTACCGTTGGCTGTTATAGTACATTTCTTAGAGAAGAAGGAATTGTTAGTTTTAGTGGAGAGTGTTCTAAATTGGGAAGTTTAAAAACATGTGCAGAAAGGAGATAGAAAATGAATAGATCGTTTTGGGCAGTATTTGTCATTATGCTAGGGATAGCTTCTATCTTCTTTATCGTTTTTTTTCAAGGTATAACCAATACCGATGAACACAATTCACAAATGTTAAAAGAAGTTACCGAAGCAGCGATGTGGGATGCTGTTGATTATTCCCATTATCGAAAGACCGGTTCTATAAAAATAAATAAAGAAAAATTTGTTGAAAATTTTATTAGAAGGTTTTCTGAAAGCGCTAGCCTATCTAGAAGCTATAGAATAGAATTTCTAGACGTTAACGAAACCCCTCCTAAAGTTAGTATTAGAATTAGGAGCGATGTAACGGGGAATGTAGTTGCTACAATAGGTGAAGGAATTGACGAAGATGCTAATGATTTTACAACTACTAATCGTATCGATTCTATTCTAGAAACCCCATATTAAAATATAAAAGAAAGAAAAGGAGAGAAAAAGTATGAATCAATTTTTAGCTTCGGCCCAAAGATTCTTCAAAAACAAAAATACTATTACCATCTTAGGTGTAATTGTTATTTTAGTTCTTTTGTACTTTGGGTACAGCAGCCAAATTAACAGTGCTGTTGAACCAATTAGTGTTCCAACCGCTGTTGAAACTATTCAACCAAGAACCGAAATTACCGATGATATGGTTGAAATGGTTGATATGCCAAGCATATCTGTTACCGAGAATGTTATCACCTCTAGAAATGCCGTTGTTGGAAAATATTCCAATGTTAACACAGTAATACCAGCTGGTAGTATGTTCTACACTGACACCGTTGTAGAAGCTAGTCAATTACCAGACTCAGTTTTCGTTAAAGTCAAAGATGGTGAAGTTGTTTACAATTTTGACGTTGATACCGAAAGTACTTACGGAAACTCTATTTATCCCGGTAATAAAATCGATATTTATATGAAAACTGGAGATGGAACCGAGGAAAGAGTCATGATTGGTAAACTAGTCGAAAACATTGAAGTTTTAGCTGTTAAAGACTCAGCTGGACGTGATGTTTTTGAAAATACTAGTGAAAGTCGTAGCCCTTCAATGCTTATCTTTGGTGTTCCAGAAGAAATTCACTTATTATTAAGAAAAGCTTCTTATATGGAATCTTTAGGGGTAGAATTATTCCCAGTACCGCATGGAGGATCTGTAGCCAGCGAAGGAGCCACAGAAGTGTCTACACAGCAGTTAGTTGATTACATTGATGCTCACTCTGTTAATATTCCAATAGCTGAAGAAGAAGAAACTGATGAATTATTACCAACTTTTGCAACTAACGAAAATAATCCTAATCGTATAACTATTACTTTCCCAAATGGTTGTGGAGATACATATACTTGTACTTATGCTTTAAATGATGGAGAAGCTAGAACAACTAGTCGAACTAGTCAAAATGTTAATATTACTGCTAGTGGCACTTTAACAGCAACGGTTACTGAAGAAGACGGAACAGCTCATACAGCTACACAGGAAGTTACCTTTAGTAATGCGGGGTAATAGTTATGCATGATAATATGTTTGACCAAATCGATTTTGGGCCCTTAAAAGAATATTTAAGTAATGATGATATCACCGATGTTTCCTACGATAATGGTGGACAAATTCACTTGAAAACCTTATCTAAAGGAATTTATCGAGTGGAAAACTCAGCAATTAATGATGCTTTTATGGAAAAATTAGCCTTTCAGTGTTCAAATGTTATGGGGAAAACTTTTAATATGGCTCATCCATTTCTCGATGCTGAAAGTGCTGAACTCCGTTTAAACTTTGTTCATGACTCTATTGCTCAAAACGGCATTGCTTGTGTTATTCGTAAAACACCGGCTAAAATTCGCTTACAAAAAGAGAAAATTATTGCCGAAAAATATGTTGAACCTGATATTCACGATTTCTTAGAATATTGTGTTCATGGACATTGTAATATCATCGTTAGTGGAGAAACCGGTTCCGGAAAAACCGAATTAGTTAAATATTTAGCTTCTAAAATAGCTGAAGATGAAAAAATAATTACTATCGAAGATACCTTAGAGTTGCATCTAGATAAGATCTTTCCACATCGTGATATAGTAACCATGAAAACCAACAACATTGCTTCTTACTCAGATGTCTTAGTTACTTGTATGCGTCAAAATCCTAAGTGGATATTATTATCAGAAGTTCGTAGTGCTGAAGCTGTTATGGCTGTCAGAAACTCAATTTCATCAGGACACTATATTTTATCAACTATCCATGCGGATAAAGCAGCTTCTATTCCTAACCGTATGTATAGTTTGTTAGAAACAAACCAAGACATTGAACAATTTTTAAAATCAATTTACAGATATATTCAAATTGGCGTTTATGTTAGAGGTTATACCGAAAAAGAAACTCATCATTTCCACCGTGAAATTGCCGAAGTTACCGAGTTTTATGTTACTGAGGATAATGAAGCAAAATATAATACTATTTATCGAAAAGCTTCCGATGGTAAGGTTGTCAGAAATAACCCTAGTAAATATTTAATCGAATACCTAGAGATCCAAGGGGTTTACTTACCGAAAGAACTTAAATTGTTAGGAGAAAATATTCCAATAGAGCAAGCGGAAAATGATAAAATGAAAGCTTTGTATCAAAACAGTGATACTCCAGCCGAACCTTTGCTTTTTGGACATAGTAATAATCAAAATAGTATAGTTCAAGAAAAATCAGTAATAAACACTCAGTCGGTGCCTATCAGTCCAGCTAGTTCAGTACAGCCTAGTAATCTAAACAATCATGTTAACCAGCCGGTAAGTAACCAAACTAATTTTATTAGTGATCCAAGTTTGGCTAACTCAAATACAAGCCAAACTACTCAGCCATTAAGTAATAATCAAACTACGGCTAATAATTTAAACCAAAATTTATTTGAATAAAGGAGGGAGACAATGACATTTATAATTTTTCTAATCGTTTTAGCGATTGCTATCTTTATTATTGTTTATCGCAGTAATAAAAAAACCAATGTCTATAAATTCGTTAACGAAAAAATAAACTTTGTTTATGAAAAATATACTCCTTATTCATTTAAAGTTATAAGGAAAAAAGTTAAAGAATTAGGACAAGAGTATACCCCAAGGCAATATGCCATTCAAATTATTGTTTTTGCCGTTAGTGCAGCGGTTATAACTTATTTATATTTCTATAATGTTGGTATTTCTCTAGTATATGCTTTCCTTTCAATCTTAGTAATTCCGTATTTAACTTATTTACGCTGTAAACGTATATATAGTGAATTTATTTTTGAACAAATCCAAGTATATACTACCAATACAATTATGGAATTTAATACAACGCAATCATTTGTCAAAGCCTTAGAAGGTGTATACGAATCAAATGTCTTAGAAGACCCAGTTAAATCCGATGTTAAAACAATGATAGATATGGCTTATGAAAACGGAACTATTGATGCTTCAATTGCTTTCTTTAATGCCAAATATGATTTTTACATTGTTAAAAATATGCATCAATTATTCTACCAAATAACCAATGAAGGTTCGAGAGACTCAGGTGAGTCACTAGAAAACATGAGCCAGGACATCGATATGCTTGTAGAAAATGTTTATCGTGACCGTATTGATAGAGCGACATTCCATAAAAAGTTCTTACAATTTGGTATTGTCTTATATCTAATGGTTATGTTAGTTCAGTTCCTCTTAGGAGTTGAGAGTTATAACGAAATGCTTGAAGATTGGACTACACAATTACTATTACATGGTATCATAATTTTAAATACATATTTCCTTTTAAGCGGGGAAAAATATTACAATGAAGATGTGGGGGCTGAATAATGAGTATAGGTGTTATGTTTATTATTATCGCTATAATTGTTGTCGTTATTCTTGTTATTAACAACCATTTTAGTGCGAAAAAATTTGTTAATGATACCGAACCATATTTTAGGTTCCTTATGGAAGAAGATTATGATTTCTTAGTCAAAGTTAGATATGGTGATGTTGATACCAATAAACTATTTTCTAAAAGAATAAGAAATGGATTAGTCGCTATCGTTGTAATGATTTTTATCTTTTTATCAAAATTGTCGTTTATTTATATTTTGCTTTCAGTAATTATTGGTTTTGCTGTTTTTAAAGTTCCATACATGCAACTTAAAAATTATTATAAAGCCAATTTGCATAAAATCAATTTAATGCTTCCATACTATTTAAAGAGTTTAGAAATTTTGATCCAGCACTACACTGTACCCGTAGCTATTTCTAAATCAATTGATAGTGCCCCAGAAATTTTTAAACCAGGATTAAGGAGATTAATTGAAAAAATTGACGCCGGAGATTCATCGGTCCAGCCATATATGGACTTTGCTAATGAATATCCTGTTCGTGATTCCATGCGTATGATGCGTTTACTTTATAGATTAGGCTTAGGTAGTCAAGAAAATAAGCAAGAACAATTACTTGCCTTTTCAAGAACAATTTCAACCTTACAAAATAAAGCTAGAGAACAAAAATATAAAGAACGTTTGGATAAAATGGAAAATAGAACCATGGTTATGTTATTTGGAACCGGCGGTGGAACTTTAGTATTTATGTTACTCGCAATGATGACCATGATGAATTTCTAGGAAAATTTGTCAACTTACTAAAATGTCTATACTCATTTTATGGTCAAGTTGATTAAAATGTGTTATAATTAAGAAAATAGGGAAGATAGGTGGTGATATAGATGAAAGAAGCATCAGGAGAAGCAAACTTAACCGTTGTTACAATCATTCTTATTGGTGTTATCGTGGCTATCGCTACACCAATCATCAGTAGCATGATGTCAAATACCCAAGAAAGAGCATGTTGTATGGATGCCGGAGGGCAATGGGTTAATGGAAGCTGTACAACTAGTTATGACCCAGAATGTAATACGGGAAGTACTAGTACTAAATAATAATGTAGTAAATAAGGAGGTGGCTTTATGCGAGAAGGGGTTGGAGAGATTTTTACATACAATTTAATAATTATATTTATAGTTATTGTTTTCGGCCTTCTAGCCGCCACCCTAAATTACTATAAAGCCTTTAAAGTAAATGCTAGAATATTAGACATCATTGAGAAATATGAAGGATACAATAGCTTAGCTAAAGAAGAAATTGCTCGTGATTTACAATCTATCGGTTATGCTTATAATGCGGGAGAAGTAACTTGCCAAGCCAAAAGAGGCGATGCAGAGCTAGTTTCTACTAGTAATAATAATGTTAGACAAGACGAAGAGTATGCCTACTGCGTTTATTATTATGAAGATGACCGAGGTGGTAATGACAAAGATAAAGAAAATGGCGATGGTGAACCAATATATTATAACTACAGTGTAGTTACTTACATATATGTTGACTTGCCAATCGTTGATAATTTTAAAGTACCAGTTTACACCAAGGGTGAACGTACTTATAACTTTACGGAAAGGAGTAGTGCAAGCGGATGAAAGAAGCTATAGGAAATGCTGCCCTTTTTAATATTGTTATTATCTTTGTTGCTATATTAATTGCCTTTTTTGTTGGTTCATTAAGTTACACTAAAGCTTATAAAGTTAAAAATAAAATTGTGGAAGAAATCGAAAAAGAAGGCGAACATTCAACAACCGTTGAGCAAGCGGAAAATGCTTATGCTAATGCCGAAGATGAAATTATTGATTGGTTAAGTAATGGAAATGATGGAACTGGAATTGGTTATCGTTATAATACTAATGGTGGACAGAATAATACAACCAACTGTAATGGCGATGGTACATTAGTAAATAAAGTCAGTGATTATGAGTATTGTGTTTATAGACATAGTACATGTAATGGTGATAATGAAGGACGTTGTGGTGTTTATTATACTGTTACCGCTTATATGTATTTTGATGTTCCAATTATCGATGATTTAATTAAAATTCCGATAAGTGGAGAGACCATGACCTTTACTATTAATAATAACTAAAGGAGGAATAAAATGAATGTCATAATTGCTAACAAATATAGGGATGCTTTAGCAACTCTTGATATTGATGTCATCAAATCTCTAAATGGCGAGTTCACTGTTGATGAAATTATTGAAACATTCAAAAATTTCTTTTTTCAGCGTATGATTTTAGATATAACTGCTTTAAAAGGTTATAAAGACATAAAAACATTACAAAAATTATCTTTATCTTTAGATATGGATAGACTAATTTTATTATTAGATGGTTCCCCTGAAGTAACGGATCCTGAATACTTATCTGATCTAATTTCTATGCGCATTTATAACTTCACAATGAACGTTGAAGGGGTTATGTATTTATATAATAACCCTAATAGTTATCGTGATGTTGCTCAGTATCATCAACTAGATACCACCCATGATAATGTTGGGGTAGCACCAGTTCAAATATATAAAGAATCTTCATCAGCCACAGTAATCGGCATTAAAGATATCAGTGAAGAAGCGGGTGCTACTACTTTAACATATATTATCAAAAAACAACTTGAAAGAAATTATAGTGTGGTCGCTTTGGAATTAGATAAACATGATTTTATGTATTTTGGTGATAGTAACATGTACAGTATTTCTTCAAATGAACTAGGCAATAATATTGCTAAATACAGTCAAAATGATGTTATCTTAGTAGATATTAATAACAGCAGTTCAGCCGAAGGTTTAATGGCAGAAACCATTTATTTGCTTGAACCTTCTAAAATAAAGCTCAACAAATTACTTTCTAAAAATCCTAGAGCCTTTGAAAGCTATAGAGGTAAACACATCGTTTTAAATAAAAGTTTATTAAGTAGTCACGATGTTTTAGATCTTGAATATGAAACCAACATAAAAACATTTTATAGTTTACCACCATTATATGACCAAGAGAATAATAATAAAGCTCTTGACGCATTCCTAGTAAAATTAGGTTTTATCAAACAAAATGGTGATAACATAGAACAAAAAAAAGGCTTATTTGGAATGTTTCACTAAAAAGCCTGTTTTTTTATGTCAACATCAATTAATATCCACAATAAATGTTGACAAATATTCAAATTTTAAGTATGATTAATACATAAAGAGGAGGATAAAAGAGTATGATTAATTTAGTAAATACTTTAGCAACCAGTGCAGCTCAAGCTTGTGAACAAATACCTGATGCTGTATTTAATATTGTTAGTTTAATTATTATGGCTATCCAAGTAGTTGTTCCAATTTTACTTATCATTTGGGGTATGATTGACTTTGGCAAAGCTGTTGTTGGTGGTGATGAAGATAAGATTAAAGCCGGTCAAAAAATCTTTATAAAGAGATTAATTGCTGCTGCTATAGTATTCTTAGTTGTTACCATTGTTAAGCTATTAGTTAGCTTAGTCGGTACCGTTGGTGGTGAAGGAAATGCTGCTGCCGATGAAACTACATGGGGTACTTGTATAGAATGGTTCCTTAACGGAAAATCATAATAAGAAAGCAGGGATATAAATGTTAGAAATGTTTAATATTTTAGACGACATTACTGAGAACACAACTATGTGTGGTGGTATAGCTGTTCCCGATAGTTTATTTAATTTAGTAGCAACTATTATTCGAATTATTAAAATAGTTGTTCCAATTTTATTAATCATTTGGGGTATGCTTGATTTTGCTAAATCAGTTGTCGCTAAAAAAGAAGAAGATATTAAAAAATATCAAAAAGCCTTCATTTCTAGACTTATTTCTGCTGTATTAGTATTCTTAGTTATTACTATTGTTCAGCTACTTGTTAACTTACTTGCCGGAGTTGAACAAGAATCTGGTGAAGGAGAACAAACTGCTGATATATGGGATTGTAGTAAAAAATTCATTAATGGTGTTGAAACTGATAGCACCACTACGGATGAAGAGAATACAGAAGAAAGCACTCAAACAGAATAAAATACGAAAAAGCATCAATAATTGTTTATTGTTGTTTTTTTTTGTGTTATAATGTACTTGTAGAAAAATACAAAAATAGGGAGTGGCTATTTATGACCAGTAACTTAAAAAGAATGTTTTTAACAAGTTTTATCGTAATTTACAGT
>CALVRF010000047.1 GCA_944358495.1 uncultured Bacilli bacterium | reverse complement strand
TTTGTTGTTTTTATAAGTAGATGAATTTCTACTTTTTCTTTTAGTTTTATGGTATAATTAGGTAGATTCAAGTTAAGGCGGTGATTATAGTGAGTAATGTCGATAAAAATGGGAATATTCATATCAACTGGTATCCAGGACATATGGCTAAAACTAAAAGATTAATTAATGAACAAATTAATTTAATTGATTTGGTTTATGAGATTGTCGATGCGAGAATGCCATTTTCGTCTAAGATAATTGATATTGATAATTATACTAAAGATAAACCTAGGATATTAATTGTTAATAAAATGGATTTATGTGATAAAGAGGAAACTAATAAATGGGTTAATTATTATAAAGATTTAGGTTATGAAGTTTTACCAATGAATTTAGAAGGTAATGTCAATATTAAACCGTTAATTAATTTAACAGAAAAAGTTTTAGAAGATGTTAATCAAAAAAGAGAAGATAAGGGAATGATTAAAAGAAAAGCTAGAGTATTAGTTGTGGGCATTCCTAATGTGGGTAAAAGTACTTTGATTAATAGGCTTGCGGGCAAAAAAGTAGTTAATATTGGTAACAAACCGGGAGTGACTAAAAATCTTAGTTGGATTAGGGTAAATGAACATATTGAACTTTTGGATTCGCCGGGAATTTTATGGCCCAAATTAGATAGTTATAATGCTTTTAATTTAGCAACTTTTACAGCGATTAGAGAAGAAATTTTGCCATTGTTTGAAGTGGTAGAATATATATTAAGAACTTTAGAAAAATATTATCCAGAAATATTAAAAGAAAGATATGGTTTGGATGTTTTAGATGAGGATATTGTTAACGATTTAGAGTTTATTGGTAAAAAGCGTGGTTGTTTACTTAAAGGCGGAGAAATTGATTATGACAAAGTGATGCTGTTAATTATTAATGATATTAAAAATGGTTATATTAAGGGAATTACGTTTGATCGTTTTGAGGAGTTTATTGATGAAGAAAAAGGAAATAATTAAGACTTTAGAAAAGTATAATTTAAATAAAGATGACTACATTATTTTATCGACAGGCTCTTTAGTTTTAAGAGGAATTAAGGAAGAAGCTCATGATATTGACTTGGCGGTATCTAATGATTTAATGGAACATTTATTAACTCATTATGATTGTGAATTAGAGGTTAGTCTTGATGACTTTGATGTTTATATTTTAAACGATGAACTTAATTTTAGTATTCATTATTATGATGTACCTTTTGATATTATCGATGGCTATAATATTCAAACTTTAGATAGTGTGATTGAACTAAAAAAAAGTCTTAATAGATCTAAAGATATCGAAGATTTAAAATTAATCGATAATTATTTAAAATTAGGAAATATTAATGCTTTGGTTTTAGCTTATTTAGGTGATGCAGTTTATGAAATTTATATTCGAAATTATTTAATTAATAAGGGGATTAACAAGGTAAACGATTTACAAAAAGAAGCAGTTAAATATGTTAGTGCGAAAGCACAAAGTAATTTTTTAGAAAAAATGCTTAATGATGATTTTTTAACTATAGAGGAAATAAGCATTATTAAAAGAGCAAGAAACCATAAGAGCCATGGAACTAAGAGTGCGGATATTATAACTTATAAAAGATCGACTGGTTTAGAAGCGTTAATTGGTTATTTGAGTTTTAAGGGCTTTAATGGTAGAATAAAAGAAATTATGGATTATATAGTGGGTGATTAGGTTGCGAATATATGGTAGAAATGTAGTTAAAGAGGCTTTAGATAATAACGAGGTTATTAAAAAGGCCTATGTATATAAAAATTTTAATGATAGGGGTATTTTAAATAAATTAAGCAAAAGTAATATTAAAATTAATTATTTAGAAAAATATGAATTAGATAAGATAGAAAGTGGGAATCATCAAGGTATTATTTTAGAAGTTAACGATTACGATTATGCGTCAATAGATGAAATTATGGATGATAAAGTAGTGGTGATGCTTGATCATTTAGAAGATCCACATAACTTAGGGGCGATTATTCGAACTTGTGAAGCAGCTGGAGTTAAAAGTATTGTTATTCCTAAGGATAGAGCAGTTAAGGTTAATTCAACGGTAATTAAGGTTAGTGTTGGTGCTATTAAAAATGTGAGGATTGTGATGGTTAATAATTTAGTTAATACTTTAAAAGAATTAAAGGATAATGGCTTTTGGGTAATTGGAACGGATATGCAGGGCGCTGATTATCGAACTTTGGATTATAGTGGAAAAGTGGTTTTAGTAATCGGTAACGAGGGAAAAGGCTTGAGCCGTTTAACTAGGGAAAATTGTGATTTTATGGCGAGGATTCCCATGCGCGGAGAAGTTAATAGCTTAAATGCGTCGGTAGCGGCGGCGTTAGTAATTTATGAGGCGGTTAAAGATGAATTATAAGGATTTCAATGATTATGAATTGGTTAGTCAAATTACGGAAAATGAAGAAGCTACGGATATTTTATTTGAAAAATATCGTCCACTTATTTACAGTACAGCTAAAAGATTGTATGCGGAAAATAATCCATCAGGATTGGATTTGAATGATTTGGTTCAAGAAGGAATGATTGGTTTTAGTGTGGCTTTGAGTACTTACAATGAACATAAAGATACATTGTTTTTTACTTATGCCAAAAAGTGTATTGAGACAAAAATTATTAGTGCGGTTGTAGGGGCTAATAGAAAAAAGCATACAATATTAAATACTTCGATTTCGATGGAAGCAATTGATAGTGATGATGTTAAGGCTTCTTTGGACAAGTTTATTGGTGATAACGACAGTAATCCGGAGTCTATTATTATCGATAGAGAAGATGTTAATTTATTAGTTAAGCGTTTGGAAGAAGAATTTACAGATTTTGAATGTCAGGTTTTTGATTTAAGGAAAAATGGTTTTACTTATCGAGAAATTGCGGAGGTTTTAGATACTGATCCTAAGAAAATTGATAATGCGCTTCAGCGAATAAAACATAAAGTTAAAAATTATTTAGACAACCATAAGGAGAATTTATGAGACAAGTTAAAATAAATGGAGTTTATAAACATTTTAAAGGTAATTATTATATAGTGGTGGATATAGCTAGAGATACAGAAACTTTAGAAGAATATGTAGTTTATAGGGCTTTGTATGGCGATAATGAGCTTTGGATTAGAAAGTTAGATGATTTTTTAAGCGAGGTCGACCACGAGAAATATCCTTTGATTAAGCAAAAGTATCGTTTTGAACTAGCGGAAATTAAAGATGAAAAGTAATAAAAAGTTCTCGTGGAATTTACTAGAGAACTTTTTGTGTTATTTTTGTTAAAAATTAATTTTTTTATTGTTTATGCAGGAATTAGGCCTTTCTTTATCGTAAGATACTAATGAGGGACCATTTTGTCTTCTGTGCCTGCCGTCTTTGTTTGGGGGTTTTGGTCAAAACCGAAAACGGGGGGAGTGATGATTATGAAGAGACAAACTAATGAATATTCATTTTATAACTTTATAATTATCATATTGTTACTAGTTCTAGTAATCAAGCTAGTTTAGTAACAAAAAAGCACAGTTACTTTAAATGGTAAGCTGTGCTTGTCTAAAACCATAGGTAGGCACCTCAAGACGAGGTTCCTCCTTAAATAGAATATAACATATCTTATTTATTTATGCAAGATATTTTTTAATAAACTTGTTTTTTTAAAATTGTTAATTTAAAAGAAAATATAAGTAAAAGCCTTTAAAATAATTGACATTCTTTGGTAAATGTGCTAGTATTTAATTAGACACACAAAAAAGTGTTTTTTATTTGAAAAAAACATAAAATAAGAGTAGGTGAATTATGAAAAAGATTAAAAGATTTTTGGCGGCGGTAAAAAAAGAAATGAGCCGTGTGAGATGGCCAAAGAAAAAAGATATGGTTAAATATTCAGTAGCTGTATTAGTGTGTATTATCGTGTTTGCAGCGTTCTTTGTAGCATCTGATTTTATTATTGCGGGAGCTAGAACACTTGCGGAGGGATTAAAATAATGGAAAAAGAATGGTATGTTGTTAATACTTATTCTGGACACGAGGATAAGGTAAAAGAAAGATTAGAAATGCGTGCTAGTTCAACAGGAATGGAAGATTATATTTTAAGAGTTGTTGTTCCTCAGCAAAAAGAAATTGATGAAAATGGGAAAGAAAAGGTCAAAAAAATGTTCCCAGGGTATATACTAGTAGAGATGATAATGACTGATGAGGCGTGGTTTGTCGTTCGTAATACACCAGGAGTTACGGGATTTATTGGTTCTTCTGGTAAGGGAGCTAAGCCCTTTCCATTAACACCAGCGGAAGTTGACCATATATTAGGTTCAATGGGTATGAGCAGATTAGATATTGCTAATGAGCTTAATGTTGGTGATAAAGTTAAGGTTACTGGCGGGCCATTTGAAAACATGTATGGTACAGTTAAGTCAATCGATTTAGAAAACTCTAAATTAGAAGTGGCTTTAGATTTATTTGGACAAGAAACCGTTGTTGAGTTAGAACTTGGACAAATTACTAAAGCCTAGTTTACAAATACAATAAATTGTGTTATGATTAAATGGCTATATTTGTTTTAAATATAGATATGAGTGGGAGCGTGAATGCACTAAACCACAACGCGGAAAGCGGAAAGAAATATAGGAGGTGTTTTTCGTGGCAAATGTTTCAAAGAAAATTAAGTTACAAATTCCAGCAGGTAAAGCAACACCAGCGCCACCAGTAGGAACGGTTTTAGGACCAGCAGGAATTAATTTACAAGATTTTTGTACTAAATATAATGATGCAACTAAAGATAAAATGGGAGATATTTTACCAGTTGAAATTACTGTTTATGAAGATAGAACTTTCGACTTTGTAATTAAAACTCCGCCAGCTGCATTTTTACTTAAGAGAGCTGCTAAAATTAACAAAGGTGCAGTTAACGGTAAAAATGAAACAGTTGGAACAATTACTGAAGCAGAGTTAAGAGAAATTGCTGAAACAAAATTACCAGATTTAAATTGCTATACTGTCGAAGATGCAATGAAAATTGTCGAAGGTACAGCTTTAAATATGGGAATTAAAGTAGAAAAATAATTATTAATTAACATAGGTAAGACCTATGTGGGAGGAACTTAAGCATTCAATTCCACTATAACCACATAAGGAGGTAAGAAAATGAAAAAAGGAAAGAAGTATACTGAAGCAACTAAGAAAATAGAAAAAAATAAATTATATACTAAAGAAGAAGCAGTTAAGTTAGTTAAAGAAACTTCAGTTTGCAATTTTGATGCCAGCGTTGAAGTGGCTATGCGTTTAAACTTAGATACGAAAAAAGCTGATCAACAATTAAGAGGTGCAGTAGTACTTCCTAAAGGTACTGGTAAAACTAAGAGAGTATTAGTTATTGCAAAAGGTGAAGCAGCTAAAGCGGCTAAGGAAGCTGGAGCTGATTATGTTGGAGATACTGATATGTTAGATAAAATCACTAAAGAAAATTGGTTTGATTTTGACGTGATGATTGCTACTCCAGATATGATGCCAGCCCTTGGTAAAATTGGACGTATTTTAGGTCCAAAAGGTTTAATGCCAAACCCTAAAACTGGTACAGTTACAGTTGATACGAAAAAAGCTGTGGAAGAAGTTAAGAAAGGCCGTGTAGAATATCGTACTGATTCATACGGAAATGTTCACGCAGCTATTGGTAAGGTTTCTTTTAAAGATGAAGATTTATTAGAAAACTTAAATGCTTTTGTATCATTAATTGTTAAAAGTAAGCCATCAGTAGTTAAAGGAACTTATGTTAAAAATATTTCAGTTTCTTCAACTATGGGACCTGGCGTAAAAATTGATATAAATAGTTTTGACTTTTAAAATTTAATATGTTATAATTAACTTGTTTTTGAGGTAATGCCGTAGACAGTAGGTGCGTAAGCTTAATTTCCTACCGAGGATACTTATTGATATAAGTCTTTTCGCCCTGTCTATGATGGGGCTTTTTTAACGGCAAATTTTATAATTATTTAACAAAGGAGGTGCTTTATGGCTAATCAAAAAATCTTGGATAAAAAACAAGAGATTATTAATGAGATTAGTGAGAAGACTAAAGAAGCAAATTCTGTAGTTTTATTTGAGTATCAAGGTCTTACTGCGATGGAAACCAATGCTTTAAGAAGAATGCTGAGAGAAAGCGACTCAGAATTTAAAATTTACAAAAACACTTTAGTTAAGAGAGCTTTTGCTAGTTTAGATATTAATCTAGATGAACATTTAGAAGGACCTAAAGCGATTGCTTTTGGTAAGGATGCAGTGGCTCCAATTAAAGCTTTGAGTGATTTTGCGAAAAAGAATCCAGCGTTGGTGTTAAAAGTTGGTATTGTCGAGGGCGAAATTGCTGATGAAGCTAAATTAAAAGAATTATCAGCTATCCCATCAAGAGAAGGACTTCTTACAATGCTTGCGTCTGGACTTATGGGTACAGTTAGAGATTTGTCAATTTGCTTAGATTTATATAGCAAAGATTTAGAAGAGAAAAATAATTAAAGGAGGAAAATAGAATGGCAAAATTTACAAAAGAAGAATTTATTGAAGGTTTAAAAGAAATGACAATTCTTGAAGTTAAAGAATTAGTCGATGCAATGAAGGAGGAATTTGGCGTTGATCCAAGTGCGGTAGCTGTAGCTGCAGCACCAGCTGCTACTGAAGAAGCTAGTGGACCATCTACAGTTACTGTAGTATTAACAAATGCTGGTGGAAATAAAATCCCAGTTATCAAACTTGTTCGTGAATACACTGGTTTAGGATTAAAAGAAGCTAAAGATATCGCTGATAATGGTGGTAACGTTAAAGAAAATATTTCAGTTGACGAAGCTAACGAAATCAAAGCTAAATTCGAAGAAGCTGGCGCTACTGTAGAAGTTAAATAATTATAATTAATGAGGTTTAAGCCTGCACTTAAAAAATAAGTGTAGGCTTTAGCTGTTTATTTAAAGGGTGAAAAAATGTCGCATTATTTTACTAATGATTATGTGAAAAGTGAAGAAAAAGTAGTGAAGGTCAAAATCAATGATGAGGATTTTACTTTTGTTACGGATAATGGGGTATTTTCTAAAAGTGGTTTAGATTTTGGAACTAGAACATTGTTAGAAAACTTGAAACTTGAGGAGATTAAAGGTGAAGTTTTAGACTTTGGCTGTGGTTATGGTCCGATTGGTATATATGTAGCTAAGAATACTGAGGCTTTTGTTGATATGATTGATATTAATAAGCGAAGTTTGGAATTAGCCCGAAAAAATGCATTATTAAATGATGCTTCAGTAAATATTTTTGAAAGTAATATTTATGAAAACGTTTCTAAAAAATATGATTTTATTATTACCAATCCGCCGATAAGGGTGGGTAAAGAAACGTTGTATCAGATTTTGTTTGGAGCTAGAAGATATCTAAATAAGGCTGGTGAACTTTGGCTAGTGGTTAATAAGAATCAGGGAGCCAAAACGGTAGCTCGTGATTTGGAAAAAGATTATGATGTGACGATTATTAAAAAAAATAAAGGTTTTTATATAATAAGAGCGAAAAACCGTTGACAATTTGCGTCTAAACATTTATAATTATAAATTGGCGACATATACTTTTCTTCGGTATATGTAAAGCGTGAAAAAACTAGGTTATAGGGGTGAAGAGATTGGCTTATACAATACAAAAAATTAATGACAAACGTGAAAGAAGAAGTTATGGTAAAACTAAAAGTGCGATTGAGTTAAAAGGATTATTAGATATTCAAAAAGATTCGTATAATTGGTTTATAACTGAGGGGATAAAAGAGGTTTTTGAAGATGTTTTTCCGGTAGAGAGTTTTACGGGGAATTTATCGCTTGAGTTTGGAGAATATTCTTTGGAAGAACCAAGATATTCGATTAAGCAATGTAAAGAACGTGATGCAACCTATGCGGCTCCACTTAAAGTTGAAGCACGTCTTTTCAACGTGGAAACTGGAGAAGTTAAAGAACAAGAAATCTATTTAGGCGATATGCCAATTATGACAGAAAGTGGCTCATTTATTGTTAATGGAGCAGAGAGGGTAATTGTTTCCCAATTAGTAAGATCACCTTCGGTTTATTTTGGTAAAGAAGTCGACAAGAAAAATGGAAAAGTAACGGTTGGTGGACAGCTTATTCCGACTAGAGGAACTTGGCTTGAATACGAAACGGATGCTCGTGATGTGATATATGTTCGAATCGATCGTACGCGTAAGGTGCCAATTACGACCCTTTTAAGAGCTGTGGGACTTTCTAGTGATGCGGATATTATAGATTTATTTGGTGAAGATGATTATTTGATTAAAACAATTGAAAAAGATACGAATAAAAATACTGATGAAGCATTAATCGATATTCATTCAAAATTACGTCCAGGTGAGCCTTCGACTTTAGAAAGTGCAAAGAATCAGCTTATTACACGTTTCTTTGATTCTTTTAGATATAACTTAGAAAAAGTTGGTAGATATAAATTTAATAAAAAATTAAATATTGCTGACCGTCTTTTGGGTTGTACTTTAGCAGAAACGATTAAAGTGGATGGTAAAGTGATTGCGAAAGATGGCGATGTAATTACTAAAGAATTATTAGAAACTTTGAAACCAATTTTGAAAAATGGTTATGGTAAGAAAGAAGTTTTAATCAATAATGACTTAGACACTTATAATGAAGTACAAATTATTAAAGTTTATTCTAAAAATGATAAAGATAAAGTTGTTAAAGTTATTGGTAATGACCAAAATATCGATATTAAACGTCTTACTATTTCAGATATTTATGCGTCAGTTTCTTATTATTTAAATTTATTAGAAGGTATTGGTAATTTCGATGAAATTGACCACCTATCTAATAGACGTGTGCGTCAAGTTGGTGAGTTATTACAGAATCAATTTAGAGTAGGAATCGGCCGAATTGAAAGAATGATTAGAGACCGTATGAGTACCCAGGATATTAATGAGGTTACACCGAAAAGTTTAATTAATATCCGTCCACTTACGGCAGCAATTAAAGAGTTCTTTGGAAGTTCACAACTTTCACAATTCATGGATCAAATCAATCCGATTGCCGAACTTACTAACAAGAGAAGACTTTCTTCTTTAGGTCCAGGCGGACTTTCTCGTGATAGAGCGGGAATGGAAGTTCGTGACGTTAATCCATCACATTATGGTAGACTTTGTCCAGTTGAGTCACCAGAAGGGCCAAATATTGGACTTATCACTTCACTTGCTAGTTATGCTAAAGTTGATGAATATGGATTTATTATGACACCTTATCGTAGGGTAGAACATAGTAAATTAACTGATGAAATTGTTTATATGACGGCTGATGAAGAACTTGATTATTATATTGCTCCAGCAACGATTCCAGTTGATGAAAATGGAGTGATTATTAACGATAGAGAAACAGTTAGATATCATACTGATACGATGATGGTGGAAAAGGATAAAATTGATTATATGGATGTTTCACCACAACAAGTAATTTCGATTACAACTAGTGGTATTCCATTCCTTGAACACGATGATGGTAAAAGAGCTTTAATGGGAGCGAACATGCAACGTCAAGCAATTCCGTTATTAAAAGCCGAAGCTCCATTAGTTGGTACTGGGGTTGAAGCGATTGCGGCTCGTGATTCTGGTGCTGTAGTTATTGCAAAAGCGGATGGAGCTGTCGATTATGTCGATGCTCGTAAGATTATCGTTAAAAATGCTAAAGGCACTGATACTTACTATTTAGATGGTTTTGAAAAGAGTAATGCGGGTACTTGTTATCATCAAATTCCAATTGTGGCTAAAGGGGATAAAATTACCCGTGGTATGGTTATTGCTGATGGCCCTAGTACTGACCAAGGTGAAATGGCTTTAGGTAAAAACGTTACGGTAGCATTTGTAAACTTTGATGGTTACAATTACGAAGATGCAGTTGTCTTAAATGAAAGATTAGTCAAAGATGATGCTTATACGTCTATCCATATTAAAGATTATGAAATTGAGTGCCGTGATAGGAAACTAGCTACGGAAGAATTTACTCGTGATATTCCTAATGTTAGTGAAGAAGCTCGTAAAAATTTGGATGAAAATGGTATTATTCGTATTGGTACAGAAGTTAAAGATGATGATATCTTAGTTGGTAAGGTTACACCAAAAGGAATGGCTGAACTTACTTCAGAA
>CALVRF010000046.1 GCA_944358495.1 uncultured Bacilli bacterium | reverse complement strand
GCTTCAAAAATAATTTCATTTTGCGCGGCTTCAACCTCGTCTTCCCTAGAACTCACTCCATTTATTATTGCTGGAATAATTAATAATAAAAGTAAACCAATAACTACTATCACACCTAATAATTCCGCTAATGTAAATCCTTTAAAAAACTTCAGTGGACTCCATCTTTTCTTCATAAATTCATTCCTCGCTATCTTTTATTATAGTATACTTTTTTTTTAAAATTAGTTCAAGAAAAAAGTTAACGTTTGTTAACAATTTCTTCATATTTTTTACTTGCATAATCAAAATTCGCAACATTCCAAAAATTATTCATATACATATTTCGATCATTTTTATATTGTAAATAATAAGCATGTTCCCATAAATCAATCGTAAATAACGGAATTAAATTATAAGATAAAGGTGTTTCCTGATTAATCATATTAACAATCGTTAAATCGCCTCGCTCATTACTAACCAAAAAAGTATAACCTGATCCCACTAAATTACTTGCTCTTTCCATAAAATCTTTTCGAAAATTTTCAAAATTGCCATATTGAATATTTATCTTATTAAGTAAATTACCTTTAGGATTACTCCGTTTAGGATTCATACTAAGAAAATACAAATTATGATTTAAAACTCCGCCAGCATTATATAAAATATCTCCTCTATCTTTTAGCGGATAATCCTCAATGTTTTTCGGAATATCTTCTAACTGGTGTTTAACACCCGAACTATTTTTTAAAGCTTCATTTAATTTTCGCAAATAATTTAAATAATGTTTATCATAGTGGTAATACATAACCTTTCTATCAATATCCGGCTCTAAATCATTATACCCATAAGATAATGGCTTTGCCTCATACATATACATCCCTCCAATTAATCTTATTAAAAAAAAGAAGGAAAATTCCTTCTAACAATCACCATATGTGTATGTATATTTGTTTCCATTCCAAGTAACTAGAACTCCATCATTAAAGTATTCATCTTTTTCGGTCGGTTCTGAGCTACCTTCTTTATAATTAGGGTTAACAATATCATCCTTAGATAAAAGACCATCTTTTTGCATCATAGCAACCGTCACACAAAACTCACCACCACTTTGACTCGGTAAATTTTCAGAGTGATCAGACATATAAGTCCTAGCCGTATCAGTAATTAAATCAACCTGATTATTATATGATTTTTCTCTAGAATCTTTAATAACTGAGTTAACCGTAGGTACAGTAATTAAGGCAATTATGCCCAATATTAAAATCACCATAATTAACTCAATTAATGTAAAACCATTTTTCATACACTTCACCTATTTTTAATTATAAGTTAATTATTATCCAAAGTCAACTTACTTCTAATTTTCGAAAGTACCTTCTTTTCTCTCCGTGAAACATCAACTTGACTAAGGCCTAAACCCTTGGCAATTTCTGATTGCGTCATATCTTCATAATATCTTTCAATCATAATTGTTCTTTCCGGCTCTCCTAAATTTTCTAACTCTGTTTTTAAAAATAACAAAGTATCAGTATCCACTGAAGGACTACTAATAATCTCATGAAGCATCATATTTGTATCTCCAAATGTACTATCAATACTTTGAACACTAACTTTTGAATTTAAAGCTTCAACCACCAAAGATTCCGGAATTTCTAAATATTCACTAATTTCACTAGGGCTTGGTTCATGCATTAAAATTTGCTCTAATATAGCTTTTGCTCGTTCAATTTGATTACTTAATTTATTAATTTCTCGTCCAACTTTTAAACTTTTATTTTCTCTAACTACGTTTTTCATTTCACCTAAAATATAAGAATAAGCATAAGATGTAAACTTCACACCTCTATTAACATCATAATTTTGGTAAGCTAGTAAAATACCCTTACATCCTGCCTGATATAAATCATCTTTATCTTGATATGGAAAATAACTAGCTATTTTATAAATAAGTCCTTCGTTTTCTAAAATGACTGATGTAATTTCTGGCATATCCCCTCCTATGAATTAATCAAATTGACTGCGGCTAATTCATCAGTTACAAAATCAGACACCATTACCGAATCTTTTAATTTATTAAGTAAATTAGCATTGTCATTTAAACAAATAAAACTCTGACCATTACTCTTTTTACACAGATTTAAACTTCTTATCAAAGCTCCTTTACCAGCTTTATCCATATCCTCAAGTTCATTAATATTAAAAACTATATTTTTAATACCAACTTCCTTTTGAAAATGAATCACCGCTTTTAACTTATCAATATTTTTTTTATTTAAAACGCCACTAAGTCTAACAAATAAAATGCCTCTAATTGGTCTCATATCTACTTCTAACATATCATCACCCTTTCATAATGTATCACATGCTTTTTTATTTTTATATAGTTTCGACAAAACTAGAATTAATATGACCAAAATCAAAATAAAAGGAAAAAGTACATATAATATCTCCCATTTACTCACTTCTACTTGACCTTCCATTTTAGGAACCTCCAGTTTATAATACGGAGTTTTTTCGGCTTTAATAATTTCCGTAGAGTTATCTTCTAAAACCAAAGAGCTATTAGCATTTCTTAAAGGTATTGATAAGGCTTGGCTTTCAGCTTCTCGATTAACTTCACTCGTAACAACTTCATCAATCATCTTTCCGGGTATAATACTTCTTACTCTTTTAGCATAATAATCCTTATATAAGTTTTCATCTTTATAAATATAATCATCAATAGGCTCCGTCAAATAATTTGGGTAATACTCTTTTCCTAAAGCATAAGACCTATATAAAATATCCTTATATTGATATAACATGCTCTCCTCTAATAATTTTAAAACTCTAGAAGTATCAAGTTTTTCTAAACTATAAAATTCTTCCCACGCATACATACTACTAACCGCTGTATTCCCCTTCCAAACTTGTGAGTTTTCGCCAAAATATTCAAACAAATTCTGGGTCCAAATATGTGAATCACTGTCATGGCCAGCATTAATAACATACTGCGTAACATCATATTCCGCACTTACAATATCAAAACAGACTTCAATATTACTTATATCAACATTATAAGGTAGTTTTAATGTCACTGAGCCGTTAATTCTTAAATTAAATCCATCAGCCTTTTCATTACACTCTACTTCATAATCCAATTTTTCCCCTTTATATAAAACCTCAACATTAGCCAAATTAATATAACTCATCCAAGCTGATATCGTAATATAATTTATATCTTTTACCCTTTTATACTTATAACCCCCAACTTCCTCTATTATTCTTCCCTCTTTATCCTCTGGCTTAATTGGTGAAACTTCAGAATAATTAGTATAAATGTAATCTTCGTCATCTAAATAAGGATATTTCTCGCTAGGACTTTCTACATAAGGCCCCAGTATTTTATTTAACTTATAATATTTATAGCGTCTTTCACTTTTAACATCAGTTAAATCATCCTCTTTAATTACTTCTTCACTAAATTCTGAAAACTCTGAATAATCAGTGTATTCCAAAGCCATAACGTTACTTACACAAAAGGTAAGTATCAAAAATAATAAAATTTTCTTCATAATTTTCCTCCTCATAAATATCATACGATATTAAAAGACCTAATTCCTGCTTTTAGGGCACAAAAAAACAAACTTCCAAATTCGTTAATAAAAAAAAGCCAATTTTCCATTTTCAACAAAAAAACTAACGGAAATTAATCCATTAGTTTACCAATTCTGTTTCATATAAGTCTCTATAAACCTTACTTTTTTTCATAAGTTCATCATGCGTACCCTCATCGATAACTTTTCCATCATCGATAAGTAATATTCTATCACTATTTATAACTGTCGATAAACGGTGAGCAATAATTAAAATCGTATATTCACCCTTCAAACTATCAATCGCCTTTTTTATTTCTTTCTGCGTTTCATTATCCAAAGCACTAGTGGCCTCATCGAATAAAATAATTTCCGTCTTTTTAAGTAATGCTCTCGCAATCGCCAGCCTTTGTCTTTGACCACCAGATAAATTAAGACCGCCTTCCCCAATCAACGTGTCATAGCCCTCCGGAAGACTCATAATATAATCGTGCAATCTCGCAATTTTACAAACCTCTATCATTTCTTCTAAAGTTGCATCGTTTTTAGCAATTTTTAAATTTTCTTTAATTGTAAAATTAAAAATATAAGGATTTTGCGTAATAATTGAAATATTATCCCGAATACTGTCTTTATCTAAATCATTAATATTAATATCATCAATTAAAATTTCCCCATCATTTACTCTATATAAGCGGTCAATCAAGCTAAAAATCGTTGTTTTCCCGCCCCCACTTTTACCGACAAAAGCTACAGTTTCATTAGGACTAATTTTAAAACTTAAGTCCTTTAACACTAAACTTTTACCATCATAAGCAAAATTAACATTTTTAAACTCAAAATTACCATCAACTTTATTTAAGTGTTTATCTCCAAATTTTTCCTTAGCAAATTTACCATCAATAATTTCAAAAATTCGATCGCTTGCTAAAGTAAAATGTTTACTTTGTTCAGCTAAATTAGTTACAGCCATTAATAAATTATACGTTCTAGATTGATACATATAAATAATAACAAAATTATCAATGGTTAATTTATTATTAGTAATTAAATAAACACCTAAAACAATAAATAATAAAGTAGATAAATCACTTAATGAACCAGTAAGCAAATTATACTGGCGCATTTTTGAACTAAGTTTATATTGCTGTCTATTAGCTTCCTTTACTCTAGTTATTATTTTTTTCATAAAATCATTAGCCGAATTTAATACTTTAACATCTCTAATGCCCCTCACTAATTCCGCAATTAAACCACTATTTTTTTCATCTAACTCTCTTCTTATTTTATCATACTCATACCAAGTACCAATGCGAATTTTTTCAAAAATAAATAAAACTAATAAAACAATAACTGTATAGACAAATAAAGTTCTATCGATAATCAATATTGCCCCTAAAACTCCTATATTTTCTAGTATCTGCATTAAATAATAAATAATCATTTCAAAGACATCAGCCATATCCCGAGCATCTTTACTAAGTCTATCGATAAAAACTCCAGAAGAATGTTTATCAATTTCTTTAATATCCAATTCTAAAGTTTCCTTAGCCAAATCAGTCTGAATATCATTTAAAACATTAATATAAAATAATTGCGATAATTTACTAGATAAAAAATTAAAAATATTCCGGTTAATCTCCAAAACAAATATAACCAAAGCCACTAACAAAACCTTTTCCAACAAACTATCAGTAATATTTAAAAGGAGCCTAGCCGAAAGTAATGGGACAACCACACTAATACCAATTAAAATTAAAATTACTAACGAATACATAATTAGGTATTTCTTGTATTTTTTAGCATAGGGCCACGTTTTACGAACACCATGAAAAAGCTTATTAAAATTAACTTTATCTTTCAAAATATCCCCCCCTTTATCAAAAACTATATCACTAAATATCAAAACATTTTTAAACAATATTGACTAAAGATAAAATTAAAAAACTAACGGAAATTAATCCATTAGTTCTTGTTCAAGAGCTTCTAAAGGCTCTTCTTTTAATATTTCGTTTTCTAAAGTATAATCAGCTTCTAAATATTGTTTTGCTCCTGTACCAGCTGGAATTAACTTACCAATGATAACATTTTCTTTTAATCCATTTAAGTGATCAACTTCCCCGCGAACTGCCGCATCAGTTAAGATACGTGTCGTTTCTTGGAATGAAGCAGCTGATAAAAATGAATCAGTAGCAAGTGAAGCCTTAGTAATACCAAGTAATACTGGTTTACCCATCGCTGGTCTTTTACCTTCCAAGATAAGTTTCTTATTTTCATCAGTAAAGTGATTAATATCCACCATTGTTCCTGGTAAGAATAATGAATCACCAGACATTGTAATCTTAATCTTCGAAATCATTCTCTTCGCAATAACTTCGACGTGTTTATCACTAACCTCAACACCTTGAGAACGATAAACTTTTTGAATTTCAAATAAGATATATTCTTGAACAGTAATAGGATCTGTAACCACTAATAACTCCTTAGGGTTAATTGCTCCTTTAGTAAGTTTTTGTCCAGCTTTAACTTCTTCACCAACTTCGACAATCACATCAACACCATAGTTTGTTGAATGTTCTTTAGTTTCCACATCATTCTTAACATAAATCTTAAAGTGGCCACCTTCATCCTCAATCTTCGTAACAACACCATTAATTTCTGATATTGTCGCTTTACCTTTCGGATTACGAGCCTCAAAGATTTCTTGAACACGTGGTAAACCTTGAGTAATATCTTCACCACCAGCAACTCCACCAGTATTGAAGTTTTTCATCGTAAGCTGGGTACCTGGCTCACCGATTGATTGAGCCGCCATAATACCAACAGCCTCGCCAATTTCAACCTCAGAACCCGTAGCTAAGTTTCGGCCATAACATTTCTTACAAACACCATGTTCCGTTTTACAAGTAAGGACGCTTCTAATTGGTACTTTAGTAATACCCGCTTTAACGATTTTTTCAGCAATCGCTTCCGTAATATAAGTATCCTTGTCATACATAACTTCTTTAGTTTTTGGGTTGATAATCTTCTTATTCGTATATCTTCCAGTAATACGTTCTTCTAAAGACTCAATTAACGTGCCATCGTTATTTAAAATTTCTTCAACAATCACACCTTGATCAGTACCACAATCTTCTTCCCTAACAATGACATCTTGAACAACATCAACTAAACGTCTTGTTAAGTATCCAGCATCGGCTGTTTTTAACGCTGTATCAACCGCACCTTTACGAGTACCATGGGTAGAAGTAAAGAACTCTGATACCGTCACGCCTTCACTAAATGAAGATAAAATCGGAATCTCAACATAGTCACCAGTTGGCTTATTCATGATACCACGCATACCAGCTAACTGACCATATTCTTTAATTGAACCACGAGCCTTAGAATCAATCATCATACTAATAGAAGACTCTGGATGTCCTTTAAGCCATTTTTCCAAATCATCATAAACATCATCTTTAGCCTTAAACCAAGTATCGATAACCCTATCATATCTTTCCTTATCAGTAATAAGACCACGTTTAAATTGTTTATTAATTGTATCAACTTTTTCTTGAGCTTTCTCAACAACATCTTTCTTAATCTTACTTTCTTCAACATCGGAAATTGAAAAACTAATACCAGATAAAGTTGAATACTTAAAGCCTAAATCCTTAATCGCATCAAGCATAACCGAAGTTTCCGTTGTGTGATAGCGTTTATAAATTTGGGCGATTAAAGCTCCTAAAGCACTTTTATTTAAAGCCTTAGTAAGTGGCATAGCCTTAATTTCTTCTGGAATATTTTTACCCTTATCGATAAAATATTTAGCTGGGGTAATATTCTTAATATTTTCATCACTACCGTCATTGACATATTGGAAAGTATCTGGGAAAACATCATTAAAGATTAATTTACCAGGAGTTGTCACTAAATATTTATCCATGTATTTATCAGGGAAAATCTTATGCGTAAATGATTTTACCGGTAAAGCAATACGTGTGTGTAAAGTAATTTCGCGACGTTGATAAGCCATAATCGCATCATTACTGTTTTTAAATACTCTACCTTCACCAGATAAACCCGCTTTTTCCATCGTTAAATAATAATTACCTAAGACCATATCCTGTGAAGGAGTGGTAATTGGTTCACCATTTTTTGGTGAAAGAATATTATTCGCTCCAAGCATCAAAATACGGGCTTCCGCTTGAGCTTCTTCACTAATTGGTACATGCACAGCCATTTGGTCACCATCGAAATCGGCATTAAACGCCGTACAAACTAATGGATGTAACCTAATTGCTTTACCTTCGATTAACTTCGGCTCAAACGCTTGAATACCAAGTCTATGTAACGTAGGCGCACGGTTAAGTAATACTGGATGTTCTTTAATCTTTTCTTCGACAATATCCCATACTCTTTCATCCTGATTTTCAATCATTCTTTTAGCCGCTTTAATGTTGCTGGCAATCTCTTTAGTAACTAAACCATTAATAACATGTGGTTTAAATAACTCCAAAGCCATTTCCTTAGGGATTCCACATTCATACATTTTAAGAGACGGACCAACAACGATAACTGAACGCGCTGAATAATCGACACGTTTACCTAATAAGTTTTGACGGAAACGACCTTGTTTACCTTTAAGCATACTAGCCAAAGATTTTAAAGGCCTATTTCCTGGACCCGTAATATTTTTACCACGACGGCCATTATCAAATAACGCATCAACCGCTTCTTGAAGCATACGTTTTTCATTTTGAATAATGATAGACGGTGCTCCTAAATCGATTAATTTTTTAAGACGATTATTACGGTTAATAACCCTTCTATATAAATCATTCAAATCAGAAGTTGCAAATCTACCACCATCTAATTGAATCATTGGTCTAAGTTCTGGTGGGATAACTGGAAGTACATCCAAAATCATCCATTCCGGACGATTTCCTGACTCTAAGAAAGCATCCAAAACATCTAAACGTTTAATTAAACGTACCCGTTTTTGACTAGAAGTATCTTTAATTTCATCAATTTCCTTAGTAAGTTCATCAACTTCTTTTTGTAAGTCAACTTCTGTTAAAAGTTCCTTAATTGCTTCCGCACCCATACCAACTCTAAAAGTTGAACCATATTTTTCTAAATAAGTACGATATTCTCTATCACTAATTGTTTGTTTTTTCTCTAAAGGTGTATCCCCTGGATCTAAAACTACGTAAGAAACAAAATATAAAACTTCCTCTAATTCTCTAGGTGACATATCTAATACTAATCCCATTCTTGAAGGGACACCTTTAAAGAACCAAATGTGTGATACCGGGGTTGCTAGTTCAATATGTCCCATACGTTCACGACGTACTTTAGACTTTGTAACTTCAACTCCGCAACGATCACAAATAATATTTTTATATCTTAATCTTTTATATTTTCCGCAAGCACACTCAAAATCCTTAGTTGGACCAAAAATCTTCTCGCAGAAAAGACCATCACGTTCTGGTTTTAAAGTACGATAATTCATCGTTTCCGCTTTTTTAACTTCACCATAAGACCAAGAACGGATTTTTTCTGGTGAGGCAATGGCAATTCTTAAACCTTCAAAACTATTCGCATCCATTATTTTTCATCCCCTTCCAGAATATCATCTTCTAATTTTTTTTCCGTATCTGAAACATCCTCTAAAGAACTTTCTTCATCCATACCATCTAAAGGACTTTTTTCATCGTTTTCTTCGGTGTCAGCTTGAGGTTCTTCTTCCGCATCGTCAGCTTCTTCCGAACTTTCATCAAGCTCATTAGAAAGCACGTTATTAGCCGCTTCTTGTTCTGCTTTAGCTTTCAGAATTTCACTTTCTAAATCAGACTCTACGACATAACTATCTTTTTCGGCTTCCTCTAAATCTTTAAGTTCGACGAATTCCCCATCTTTATTAAGGACAGTAATATCAAGTCCAAGAGCTTGGAACTCTTTAATAACAACTCTAAAGCTTTCTGGAACTCCAGATTTTGGTAATTCTTCACCCTTAACTAAAGCCTCATAAACCTTAACACGACCAGTTACATCATCTGACTTAATCG
Organism: uncultured Bacilli bacterium; assembly: GCA_944358495.1. Lineage (GTDB taxonomy): Bacteria > Bacillota_I > Bacilli_A > RF39 > UBA660 > Coprosoma. The sequence continues at coordinate 1,029 of CALVRF010000046.1, read as the reverse complement.
TCATCATTTCTTGCAAGATATGAGCAGCTCCATAAGCATATAAAGCCCAAACTTCCATTTCTCCGAAACGTTGTCCACCAAATTGTGCTTTACCACCTAGTGGTTGCTGTGTAACTAATGAATAAGGTCCTGTTGAACGTGCATGTAATTTATCATCGACCATGTGGTCAAGTTTAACCATATACATAACCCCAACGGCAATTCGGTTATCAAACGGTTCACCTGTACGACCATCATATAAAACCATCTTACCATCTTCAGCTAAATTAGCTTCTTTTAAAGCATCGATAATTTCTGTGCGACTCGCACCATCGAATACCGGTGTTGCTACATGGATATTTAATGATTTGGCTGCCATACCTAAATGTAATTCTAAAATTTGTCCAATATTCATACGTGAAGGTACTCCAAGTGGGTTAAGTAATACATCAACCGTACGACCATCTTCCATATAAGGCATATCTTCTTCTGGTAAAATAAGTGAAATAACACCTTTGTTACCGTGACGTCCGGCCATCTTATCACCGACAGAAATCTTACGTTTTTGAGCAATATAAACACGAATTTTCTTACTAACACCAGCAGGTAATTCATCACCATTTTCTTTAGTTAAAATTTGAACGTCGTGAACAATACCGCCACCACCGTGTTGAACACGTAATGAAGTATCACGAACTTCACGCGTTTTTTCACCAAAGATCGCATGTAATAACTTTTCTTCTGAAGTAAGTTCAGCCATACCTTTTGGTGTAACCTTTCCGACTAAAATATCGTCATCTTTAACTTCTGTACCAATACGGATAATACCATTTTCATCCAAATTTTTACGAGCTTCTTCACTAACATTAGGAATATCACGAGTAAACTCTTCCGTACCTAGTTTCGTATCACGGCACTCAATCTCATAATCTTTAATATGGATAGACGTATAAGCATCATCTTTAACTAATCTTTCATTTAAGACAACCGCATCCTCGTAATTGTAACCATCAAAGTTTACAAAAGCTACCGTAACGTTTTTACCTAAAG
>CALVRF010000045.1 GCA_944358495.1 uncultured Bacilli bacterium | reverse complement strand
CCCACTTTTTACTCTTTATAAGTATCATACGATATTAAAAGACCTAATTCCTGCAAAAACTAGAAAATTTTTTTATTTTTTTGATAATTAAAAAATATTCAGTTATAAAACTAAATATTTTGACTTTATTTTTAAATTTCTAATATTTCGTCTTGAAAAAAGTCCTTGTAAAACAACACTACTGGTTTCCTATCGTTTTATAAATTAGCTTGAGTATAGGCTAAAATAACTTCAACTTCGCCTGAGCCTTCACCATCACCACTATAATAAGGATTATATTCAATCTTGACTCTAATGGTATGACTAGCACCTTGTTTTAATTCTTGCTGCTCAGAGACGCCAGAAAACGTTATATTAATAGCATCGTTATCACTTTTAATATTGGTAATAATATCATCTAATTTAGCATCAATATTGCCATTATTTGTCACAGTAATATCGTATTCAACAGCATCCCCTTTATTATATAAATTAGCTTCCATTGATGCAGTTGTATTGGTATAAATTGGAGTAGCAGCACTTTCGCCTTCACCAATTTTATTAACCTCTTCAATATTAGTTATCCGAACATCCCAATGTCCAGTAACATTACCCGTCGCACTAATGATTAATGTAGTACTAAAGGCGGCATAGCCAACACTCATAAATACAAGCATTAATAACATTGATAAAATAACTAACTTCTTTTTCCTTTTCTCTCTCATAATACACCTTCTTTATTATTCTCTCACTTTTATTATACACTGTTACGATACAAACAACAATGACTTTTTTTCTTTTTTGACTTTCATTTGACATTATTTTCATAAGAAAAAAAATCCAATTATTTGGATTCTATTTTTCCTTTATATAACTCTATATAATCATTTTCTAACTTAGAAAGATCATTAGGACTTAAAAATAAAATTACAGCATTTTCATGGTCTAATAACTTATTTGCTTCATCAATGTTGATATGTTCAGCATTGGGTATTTCTTTGATCAAATCTTCGCTGGTAATATTACCTGATGATTCTCTAGAACCATGAATGTCCATAATATAAGCTTTATCAACAGTTTTTAAAATTTCGATATAATCTTTGGCAAAAGTTTCGGTCCTAGTATAAGTATGAGGCTGAAAAACCGCGATGATTTGTTTTCCTTCATATTTTTGTCTAGCGGCTTTGATAGTTACTTTTATTTCAGTTGGATGATGGGCATAGTCATCAACTACGACATTATTACCAATAACAGTTTCAGCAAATCTCCTTTTAGCGCCTTCAAATGTTTTTAATTGTTTGGCAACCTCTTTAGCTTCTAGCCTTTCATAATAGCAAACACTAATAACTGCTAAAGCATTTAATAGTTGATGTTTGCCAAACAAAGGCAAATCAAAGTGACCATAGTAATTATCTTCGACAAAGACATCGAAACTTGTTCCGGTTTTACTATAAGTAACATCTTTGGCGATGATATCATTATCATCATCTAAGCCATAGTAAAAAATAGGTTTAGCTATTTCTAGGCTATGTGTATATTGGTCATCTCCGCAAGCAATCACCATTTTTTCGGCATTATTGGCATATGCAGTATAAGCATCAATAACATCATCAATATCTTTAAAATAATCGACATGGTCAAGTTCGATATTGGTGATGATGGCATAATATGGTGTATATTCAAGAAAATGACGTTTATATTCGCAAGCTTCTAAAACAAAGTATTTGTTTTCTTTGCTAGCATGGCCCGTACCATCACCAATTAAATAATTGGTACCAACTAAATTGTCTAAAACATGAGAAAGCATAGATGATGTGGAAGTTTTACCATGGCAGCCAGCAACAGTAATAGTCATAAACATTTTAGTTAATTTAGCTACCATTTCTTGATAGGTATGAATGGTTAAACCTAATTCTATAGCTCTAGATACTTCTACATTTTCTTCAGTAAAAGCATTACCTTTAATGATAATCATACCTTCTTTAATATTCTCAGCATTAAAAGGTAAAATTTTTATTCCTCTTTTAACTAGTCCCTCTTCGGTAAAAAAGTGTTTATCAAAATCACTACCAGAAACTTCATAACCTAAATCAAATAAAATTGAAGCAAGTGCGCTCATGCCTGACCCCTTTATTCCAATAAAATAGTACATTTTATTCCTCCTAACTCAAAATGTCGATTGCATAAGGGCCTAATATTAAAATCATAATAAGGGGTACAATAAAGATAACTGAAATAATACTTACCTTATTAGGAATTTTATTAATCTTCCCTTTAATTTCTAATATTTGTTTTTCTCTAAGGAAATCAATTTGATTATACATAGTATCTAAAATACTATTACCAAATTGGTTGGTTTGAATAATATTCAAAATAATATTATTAATCGTTTCTGATGGAATGCGTTTTTTCATACTTTCCAAAGCTTCTAGTAATGACTTACCAAAGTTCATTTCAAAAAGGGCTTTTTTAAACTCGCTTGATAATTCAGAATCGACATTATCACAAGTGACTCTCAATGATTCTTCTAAATTTCTTCCTGATTCTAAAGTTAGCGTGAGAATTTCAAAAAACTGCAAGGCCTCATAATCTAAACGATTAATCCGAATATTAAGCTTTCTAGTAATAAATATGTAATAAAACAAATAATAATACCCTATAGCGACAAATGGTGCATAAATATAACCATTATCACTTACATATAAAATTATAATAAATATTAGCAAAGTAGTAAAGAGTCTAGTGTTACAAAATGACAAAGTATCAAATTTAGTGTCATTACCCAAGCTGGTTAGTTTAGCGGCGATGGATTCCAAATCTTTTTGCCGATAAATTTTACTCATAAATTTATTTTTCATTTAAATCACCACCTTCATGATCTTTCTTACACATATTACAAATATAATGTAATAGATAATTATAAACATTAACAAGGCAATACCTAACTTTGTGGTGAAGAATGGTAAGAAATATGTTGGGTTAATCATCGTTACAAAAAGAACGAATAAAAATGGTACAGCTAATAAAAGGGTAACGATAATTTTACTACTACCGGTTAAAGATTTAAGTTCTAATCTAAGCTTCTTCTTATTGAACAAGTTTTTTTCAATAGCGTCAAACACTTCGGTAATATTACCTCCTGTTTTATTTAAAATGGTTAAAGAGGCCGTTAAATAGCTAACTTCTTCTAACTTAACTCTTTCGGAAAATCTTTTAAAGATTACATCAATCCCTAAACCGTAGGATAATTCTAAAGCCATTTTTTTAAATTCTCTGCCGATAACACCAGCCACTTCATCACCAACTATATCGATGGCTTGACTGATACTTCTTCCAGATTTAAAGGCATTATTCATGACAATAATGGCAGATAAAAAGTCGTTTTCTAGTTTACTTCTAAAAACTTTATATTTGACAAAATATAAAATATCAAGCATGAAGAAGCCCGCTAATAATGGTAAAGCAATTTCATAAACCGAAATGAGCCTTAATTGAATAGTGGTGGCAAACACAGCAATAAGAACAAAAAATAAAGATAATATAATTTTGCCAGCGACTATTTCCAGGCCATTTTGATGGATAACACTAACTGTCGCATATTTATCAAGTTTTTTAGCATATTTTTGGGCAAAAACAGATTTTTTTAAGCCTTCAACCATAATAGCGGTAAAGCGATGATAAATATTTAATAGACGATCAAAAGCTGACGATGTGTGACCCTTGATTGGTTCGATAATAAAAGGCTCAATTCTTTTTTCTAAAGATAAAGAACGCTTTAATTTAATTATCGGAATAATAACCAAAATTAATAAAACAATAATAACAATTTGCAAAAATAATAAACTGGTGGAATGAGGTTGAATATCAATGATAACGCCTTTAGTAGCAACATTCCCAGCTTCATCACTAACGGTATAAGTCAGCTTTTGCTCCCCAGGATTATTTAAATCTATTTCGTTATAAGTAATTTTACTAGTAATGTTACCGTCAAAATTATCAGTAGCTCTAACCCCTTCTTCTAAATTAACTTTATCATCGGGGTGAATAGTTAAATGGCTTTGATTAAGATTAATAATTGGAGCTTCTTTATCAACTTCATATATTCCACTGTTATTAGTAACCGCGTTATTTTCAGCATCGTAGCCAATAACGGTAATTTGATATTTTCCGGTTTCATCTAAATAAATAGAACTAGGGCGATTGTTAGTTACATTCACAGTATCGGTGGCATTTCCATCTTTATAAACAGTATAATCATATCTAACGATATTAGCAGATGGTGAAAATGAGACAATGATATCTTCATTTACCGGTTTATCTGTGTTTGTAATATTAAATGTTCCACCTTCTACCATAACTCACTCTCCTACTTAAAAATATCTTCTAAATCGTTAATGCCTCTAGCTTTGATTTTTTCATAAACTTTAGGCACATATTTATGCATCAAAAACTCACCAATGACCTCACCATTCGGTAAGACTCCTGTTTGATTAAACTTAAATATTTCTTTTTGAATAATTTCTCCATTTTTCATGCCGGTAATTTCATTAATACTAGTTACCCTACGCCTTCCATCACTAAATCTTTTAACCTGCACGACAATGTCTAAGGCGTTTTCAATATATTCGCGAATGGCAGTTACTGGTATTTCTACCCCATTCATTAAAACCATCGTTTCTAGACGATTTAAAGCATCTTCTGGCCCGTTAGCATGCATTGTAGTCATACTACCGTCATGTCCTGTATTCATTGCTTGCAGCATATCAAAAGCTTCTTTACCACGGACTTCTCCAACAATAATTCGATCAGGACGCATTCTTAAAGAGTTGATAACTAAGTCTCTAACGGTTACCATCCCAGCACCTTCATAGTTATTAGTTCTAGTTTCCAGAGAAATAACATGTTCTTGTTTTAATTTTAATTCAGCGGCATCTTCAATGGTAATAATACGTTCATCAGGATAACAAAATGAGGATAAAACATTTAATAAAGTTGTTTTACCACTACCAGTCCCACCAACAACAATAATATTTAATTTAGCATGAACACAAGCTTCTAAGAATCTAGCCATATATGGTGTTAAGGTTCCGGTTCTTAAAAAGTCTTCGATATTAGCTAATTCTTTTTTAAATTTACGAATAGTTAAAACTGGGCCATTAAGAGATAATGGGGGCAAAACAGCATTTAAACGAGAACCATCTGCTAATCTGGCATCGACCATCGGGTGTGCAACATCGATAGTTCGTCCTAGTGGCTGAACTAAACGTTGAATGACTCTAACAATATGGTCGTCGTTAACAAAACTAATACTGGTATCTCTTCTTAAATGGCCATCTAATTCGATATAAATTTCGTCTTTCCCATTAACCATGATTTCGGTAATGTCTTTATCCTTTAAAAGCTCGGTTAAAGGGCCATAACCGCTTAATTCATTATCGATTAAATTATAAACATAATTGCGTTCATTACTACTCAAATCATAGCCTTCAATAATTTTGTCAATTTGTAATTTAACAAAGTCATCCATAGTTTCATTACTTTGAATATTATTATCGATTAAGCTTTGAATAATTTCATTGCGTAGTTTTTCAAGTAAAACCTTATCGGGAAAGGCATCATAATCGTTGCTTTCTTCGGTAAGAACAGCATCATCGATGGTTACGTCAAATTCGTCTGTAAATTTTTTATTCATTTGGGCCCCTCCTATCTTTTGATAATATCATCAATAATGGCTTTACATACTAATGCCCCTTTACTGCGGGAAACATTTTTGTCTAAAGTCATAATTTTACCGTCGTAAACAAAATCTTCAATGTTTTTTCGGTAAAAGTTTTTTGGCAAAATATAATCAATATTTTCACCAATAATATTCTTAACGTCATAAGTGGTATAACATGTATTATTAAGTCTAGCTTCATTTAAAATGATTTTATAGTTATGTTTGCTCATATCTTTATAAATTGAAGCCATAGTTTTCATATTTCTTAAATCCATCAAATCATTAGTAACGACATATAAAATAACATCACTAGCATCTAAAGTAACTAAATTAATCTGATCGATGATGTGATTAGTGTCGATTAAAACAACATCATATTGCATGCGTAATCTGGTTAAAATAATATTAATATATTTAGCTTTGACTTTACTAACACTTCTTGGATCTAAAGGCGCGGCTAAAACATCGATATAGTCATTATATTTTCTAACATAATTGGAAAATTGGTCGAAACGATTATTAATCATATCTTCACAAAGGGTATAAATATCACTACCTTCAGTTAAATTTAAAGATGGAGCAATAACGCCTGAATATAAATCTAAATCGACGACGATAGTTTTTAACTGCATTGACGATAAAATGCCGGCTAAATTTAAAACCATCGTCGATTTGCCGGTTCCACCTTTAACGGAAGTTACCATTATCATTTTTGCTTTTTTTAAAGCCATAATCCACCTCTTATTCTTCTGTTATTTTTATTTTACCATTATCGTTATAGCCACGATAGGTTAATTCTATTTGATAAAGGCCTTTAGCAAAAAAACTAAAAACACCTTCAATTTCATCTGATATATGAACGCTTACTGTTTGATTTTCAATTTGGACTTTACTTTTCCCTTTGATATTGGCATCTAATAGCCTTTGAGTTTTACTTAAAACATCAGCATCATCTAAATGCTTGAGGCCATAATTGATAGCATCAGCAACAGCATCTTTGTACTCATTTTTTATTAATAACATCCTACCCATTTCAAAAACGACAGCAATTATCATTAGGAAAAGTGGTAGCAATAAAACAAATAATACTAAAGACTGGCCTTTATTGTTCACTTTTGTCACCTACATAAATAGTTTTAGCTTCTTCGATAGTATAGTTTTTACCAAGGACATTACTTAAACCGGGTGCGGATATTTCGATATTTTTTTGCAAAATGAGGGTGACCATATCATTGTTGGTTTTTTCATCATAGACTAACTCTTCATTAGCAACGTAAGCCAATAATTCTTTTTTTTCGTCGTTTTGATATAAATCTGTCACTGTTTGCATGGCATCATTTAAGCTAAGCTTTTGAATAAAAATATTACCAACGTCGATTAAGGCCATAAAAATCAGTAAAATAACCGGAAGTATTAAAATAAATTCTACTAGTGCTTGCCCCTTTTCTTTCATATCATCACGCTACCTATCGTATAAATTATATCAAAAAAAGGCTCAAATAACAATATTTTTAAGCCTTTATTTTTTAAACTAGTCAAATCAATAAAAACTATAAAGATAAATGTAATTATCTATAAAAAAACTAAATAATTACCAAATCAAAGACTAATTTGACTTTTTAAAATTTTGTGGTATACTAGGTAACCGTATTTGGAGGGAAACTATGGAAAGATTTAATACGGGTAGGTACAATGGTGAAAATGATTTACAAAGAGGCAGGAGAATAAAATACACACCCACTTTTAAACACTTGGCTCTAACCACTGGTGTATCACTTTCTCTATGTTTAGCTTGTTTCTGTGGGACACAGATTACCAAGCCAACAGCAGTTGATGGTTATTTATTTAGTGGTGATGGACTAGAAGAGGTTATAATTGAAGATGATTATTATAAATTAAGGGTTTCTACTGATTATGTGAATGCTACTTATACGTTAACTAAAGAAGAATTAAAGGCCATGCAGTTAACACCTAATACCCTTAATGCTTATTCTTTAGATGAACAAACTAATATTTCAATTACACCTATTATTAAGAAGAAAATATCACTTCCTGCTTTATTGGAACTAGGCGCTATAGTTAGTGGTTCTGTCGGGGTTGCATCACTAGCTGGAGCGATATACGTGCGGGACTTAGAAAAGCAAAACAATAACTTATCCAAAAGCTCTTACCAAAAAACTTTAAAATATAATCGAAAACAAAGAAACTAGCTATTATTAATGATTTTAGCTAGTTTTTTTGTTATTTTAAATTTTTAAGTTTATATAAAATATTTAAAGCTTCTAATGGGGTAACCTCTAATGGGTCAATCTTATCTAATTCTTCTTCCACTTTAGATTTTTTAGGAATTAAATCGTCGATTGGTAAGGCTTCTTGAACTTTAACATCTCTTTTTTTCTCATTACCTTCATAAACCTTTAGAATTTCTGCGGCTCTTTTAATTAGCTCTTCGGGTAAATTAGCTAATCTAGCGACATGAATACCATAACTTTTATCGACACTTCCAGGTTTAATTTTATGTAAGAAAGTAATTTCGCCATTTTCTTCATAAGCACTTACATGGATATTTTTTAAACCACTTAAGGTGTTTTCTAGGTCAGTTAGTTCGTGATAATGCGTTGAGAAGAAAGTTTTTCCTTTAATATATTTATGAATATATTCGATAATAGATTGGGCTAAAGCCATACCATCGAAAGTAGCTGTTCCTCTACCTAGTTCATCAAATAAAATTAGGCTTTTATCGGTAGCGTTAGTAATAGCGTTATTGGCTTCCATCATTTCAACCATGAAAGTTGATTCACCACTTACTAAATCGTCACTTGCGCCAATTCTTGTAAATATAGAGTCAAATATAGGAATTCTTGCCTCGCTAGCTGGGACAAAACAACCAATTTGGGCCATGATAGCAATTATGGCCATTTGACGCATATAAGTGGATTTTCCGGCCATATTAGGACCAGTAATTAATAAAATATTAGTTTTTTCGTCCATGATAATATCATTAGATACAAATTCGCCATCGATAACTTTTTCGACAACTGGATGTCTAGAATCTTTTATATAGAGCTCTTTTTCAGTTAAAGTTGGTCTAACATAATTATTTTCTTCACTGACAGTAGCAAATGAACACATAACATCGGCTTCACTAATGGCTTTCGCTACTTCTTGTAATTTTGGAATATATTTTTTAACTTCATCTCTTATTTGATTAAATAGCTCGTATTCTAATTCGATAATTTTTTCTTCGGCATTTAAGATTAAAGCTTCTTTTTCTTTTAAGATTGGGCTGATGTACCTTTCACAGTTGGCTAAGGTTTGTTTTCTTTGATAGCCCCACTCGTCTTTAACTAAATCTAAATTACCTTTGGATATTTCAATATAATAACCAAATACTCGATTATAGGCGACTTTTAAGTTTTTAATTCCGGTTTTTTCTCTTTCTTCTTGTTCAAAACGTGCAATAAAGTCTTTACCGCCTTTACGTAATTCTTTTAATTCATCGGCTTCTTTATTATAGCCTTCTTTAATTAAATAGCCTTCTTTTAAAGTCATTGGCGGATTTTCATAAATACTTTTTTCTAAAAGTTTATATAGATCATCTAAAATATCAATTTGTTTATGAAAATTAATTTTTTCTAATATTTCTTTAATTTGGGGTAAAACCTTAATAGAGTTTTTTAGTTGTAACATATCTCTAGCGTTAGCATTACCAAATGCAACTTTTCCGCTTAATCTTTCTAAATCATACACTTCAGATAAACATTCTTCCAAATCGCTTTTTAATAAAAATTCTTTTAATAAAGTATCAACACAGTCGTAACGATTTTCGATGGCTTGTTTATCAACTAAGGGATTTAAAATAAAGTTTTTGAGTAATCTTGCGCCCATAGCGGTTTTAGTTTTATCTAAAAGCCAAATTAAAGAAAAATTACGTTGTTTTAGTCTTAAAGTTTCAGTTAATTCTAAGTTTCTTTTAGTATGAACATCCATTTTTAAGTAACTTTTATTTTCTCTTATTTGGGCGGCTTGTAAATGGTCTAAACTTCTTTTTTGATTGTGGGAAATATAAGTAAGTAAATGTTTAATCGTTTCGATATGTCTTTGGTCGGTTAAATCTTCATAAACTTTAGGATAAATATCTTCTATATCATCGGTAATAGTTACTGGCAAATGAAATTGATTTTTTAACATTGAATAAATAGCTTTATCGACTTTTGAAGTAATTACTACTTCTTTTACGCTTAGGTTAATAACTTCACTAACGACTTTAGAAATATTGTGTTCGGTTAGAAAAACATATATTTCTCCAGTAGATACATCGGCATAACTAATGCCATAAGCATGTTTAAAGTCGACAATACTGGCAATAAAATTAAAGTCATCAGATTTTAAGGTGTCTCCGTTCATAACAGTTCCGGAACTTATAATTTGAATGATATCGCGTTTAACAATACCTTTAGCTTTTTTAGGGTCTTCTAATTGTTCACAAATACCAATTTTATAGCCTTTTTCGATTAATTTATCGATATAACCGCTGGCAGCATGATAAGGAATTCCGCACATTGGAATTCTTTCTTCTAATCCGGCTGATTTACCAGTTAAAGTTAATTCTAACTCATGGCTTAATAAAATGGCATCATCGAAAAACATTTCATAAAAATCGCCAAGTCTAAAAAAGATTATTAAATCTTCGTTGGCGTTTTTTATTTCTAAATACTGCCTCATCATTGGCGTTACTTTATTTAAATCTACTTCTCTTCTTTCCATGCTAAACTCCTTCTAATAATAAGTATTATAATACATTTTGACATTTTTTTAAAGGAAAAATTTGGCTTTATTTTTTATTTTATTAAGCTTTTATTCATTAGAAGGCAAAGTATAATTAATAATAAAATTTTAAAATATAAAATAAAACTAACAAGAACATTTTACCGGTGTACATATGAGAGAGAAAAGTAAAATGTCTGTTAGTTTTTTTATTTGGAATCTTTTTATAGATTCCAGTAGA
>CALVRF010000044.1 GCA_944358495.1 uncultured Bacilli bacterium | reverse complement strand
TATCTATTTTTTTTAAACAAGCTAAATTTTAATTTATTTAATACAAAAACAAACCTTATTTAATGGAAACTATAAGGTTTGTTTTATAAACTAAGTTTAAAGAAATTAACACTGACCAGTAGTTACTGATGATATGTTACTACCTGAAAACATTCCAGAGGTATCTGCTTGCCCCGTTGTCCAATTAGGTCCAACGTATACACTTTCTAAAGCATCAGTTCTACAAAACATAGATTGCATATTCGTAACATTTGTGGTATCAAATGTACATAAATTTAATTCGGTTAAGTTTTTACAATAAGCAAACATTTGATTCATGTCGATAACGTTACTTGTGTTAAAACTATTTAAATTTAATGTTTTTAAACTTTCACACTTCATAAACATATGAAACATAGAAGTAACTTTTGAAGTATCAAAACCACTAACGTCAAGACTTTCTAATTTGGTAAGTCCGGTAAACATACTGCGCATATTTGTTACATTATTTGTTTTAAAATTATTACCAAATTTTATTGAAACTAATTTATTGTCTAAAAAGCCACTATTATCATCATACATTCCAAACATGGCATACATACTAGTTACATTTCTAGTATCAAAATTACTTAAATCTAACTCTTCTAAATTTGTACAATTTAAAAACATTCTGGTCATATTTACAACTAAAACAGTATCGAAATTATCTCCAAATTCAATCAAATTTAAGGCTCTAAAATCTGAAAATAAGTAACTACTATCTTCATTAGCGATAACTCCGCCATTGGCCCCGATATATAAATCATATTTTGTATTATCTTCACTATTTTGGACTACATAAGCCATAACTCCCCTATCCTTGGTTTCTGATACATCCCAACTTTCTACGGCATTACCTGGAACTCTGGCATCATCTAAAAAAGTGACGCTCACAATATTTTCTCTATAATAATCAGTATGAAAATCTTCATTACTATTTTCATGCCAACTTTTGATTACCCTACTTCTATCAACAATATTGCCTTTAGCGGTAATATTTAAGTTAGTCTGAAAAGCAGCATAACCACCTACCATAATAAATAGAAAAGCAATTAATGATATAACAATTATTTTTCTTTGCTTATTTCGTCTTCTTCTTATTTTTCTCATTTTACTTTCCCCCAATCATATTACTTATGGTATGTTTTACATAACCATTATAACATGTTTGAGCAAAAAATAAAAAGACTTTATTAGTCTCTTTACGCTTGTTTACTTAGTGATAATACTTATTCTTTAGGGTGTCTTTCTTTTAAGAGTTCCCATGGCTCTTTGTTTAAGATTGGGGCAATAATATCTAGGTTTTTTAAAGTAAGCTGATATTTTAGATTTTCTAAATGGCAATAATGTTTTTCAGTTATACCTAGTTTTTCAGCCATTTGAGCTTGGGTGATTTTAGCTTTTAAACGATAATATTTAATATTATTAACAATTATTTCATTACTGGTCTTTTTCACTCTAACACCTCGTTTTACATCACTATTATCTAATTTTTAAGTGAATAGTAAAACTTTGTTTAACAACACCTTTTTTGATTATTCACAAAAAAATAGACCTATGTCTATACTAGGTCTATAAATTAGAATACACTATACTAGGTGATGAATATGCGAGGCTTTTGGTGTGGCCGAGGTAAGTGGTGTATATTAGGAATTATTAGTATGATTTTACTATTTTATCAAATTTTAATTACACTTTTTATCGTAACTAGGCTTAATGTATTTTTACTATTTATTTTTGTTATATGTGCTTTTTTATGTTTTCTTAGGCTTTTTTGGTGGTAAGTCTTTCGGTTTTATAAATGATATCAATATCTTTACTAATTTTCATACACATGTTATACTCGGTATCGTTAAATTCGATTAAACTAGGCATACTAATTAAGGTATGAAATAAAGCTCTTTCATCTTTCATTAAAGGGTAATGGCTTTCATATTCATTTAATATATCGGAAAAATCAAAATCTAAAGCATGATTACGATATAATTTATAAAGGTCAAAAACGGGATTACCAATTTTAGCTTTATCCCAACTTATTAAGTAAGAGCTTTCATTTCGAATAAAATGGTCTAATTTCAAATTATTATGTAAAACAACTTGTCGTTGTTTTCTTTTGTCTTTAATTAGCTTATACCAGTCTTCTAACATATTTTTACATCTATCAATACTATCATATATTTTAGTAATGTTTCTGGCTAATAAATATTCACTCGGACTCATAAAAACTTTATTTTCAATTAACGTAATAATATCGGTGTAATAACTATATAAGTAATTTAAATTATTATCGATATCCTCATATATTGTTTCATAGTCATCTAAATCGATTTCTTTATAATGGGTAGTTTTACTGTGTAAAAGAGCCACCAAATGAATCAAATCTAAAATTTTTTGTTCTTTGGGAATATCTAAATCACTGAGGTATTCGGTTATTTGATATTCATCGTGGCGAATGTCATTAATAAATCTTGGCATATAATCAAAGTTTCTAGACCTTAAATAATTTAAAATTTCTAAGTTTAATTTTTGGTTTTTAAAGACAAAAGTTCCTTTGTTGGTGCCGACTATGCTTACTTTACCTCTTTTTTGATATCTAGTTGGTACTAAAGAATAATGCTTTAAGGCTTCATTAATTTTCATTTGGGATGATGATTTTATCGCCAATTTTGACATCTGACAAATCATTATAAAGACTTAAATTATCTCTAGTTACGCCATAGTCGTTAATAATTGATTCAATGGTATCATTTTCGGTAACAATATGAATTTTATAAACGACATAAGTTTCATTCTCATCTAAGTTATCAAATAATGATTTTACTGTTGTCTCTCTAGTTTCGTTTTTTTCTTCCTTTTCTTCTTCGGTTTCTTTAGGCATTTCTTCCTTTGAAACTTCCGTTATTGGCGGCTCTTTTGTTTTTTCCTCTTTACTTACGGACTCAATGTTGTGTTCTATTTCCTCCTCTACTACAGGAATTTCTTCGAGTTCGCTAGTTAGTTCTTCTCTAGCCATATTTTCTTCCTCCTTCTTCTCTTCGATATTATCGACGGAAAGCTCAATATTTACGGATAAAATTCGATTGTTAACAATTTCATAGTAAAAATCACTAATGTCAATTTCAGCATCTTCGACAAAATATTTTTTATCGATAGTGATATTAAATGGCAATTCATATTCAAAGGTATCTAAATGGATACTAGCGTTGGTCATTTTATAATCACCGCTGACAATAAATTTTCCGGAAATTAAGCTTTCTTCTTTAGTGGTTATTTCGTGTTCTAACGAAATACTATTAATTTCGGCGACATTTGTATCAAAAGTAATATCTTTTTGAAATGGAACTAGTTTTTTCACTTTATCTCCTCCTAAAATATTATATTATTTTGTTTTTTTTATATGTATTATTCTTGCAATTCTTTTTCTAGTGGAACTATTTTGTAACCTTTATTAATGACATAGTTAATAATGTTTTCAAGCTCAGTATTTAACTCATTATTTACTTCTAAAGAAATTAATGCACCCTTAGTTAAATTATTTTTTACATTAATGAAAGGACTTTGAGTAATAACTTTAGTTGGAATAATTGTATAAGAATCTTGAAGTTTACAGTTTTTTAAAACACTTTTTACTTTTTGGGTGGTATAACAATAATTATTCTTTTGGTTACCTGCGTTAGTTATAATGGTTTTCATCCAAACAAAATCCGAATGAGTATAATCCTCATGATGGCTTAAATTACCAATGGTATGACCTTTTTGAATAAGATTTATTATTAAATTATAATTGTTTTGTAAAAAAGTGCTTTCAATGAAGAAGGTGGCTTGAATGCTGTGCTTATCTAATATTGAAATAACCTTATTAATACTATCATTATTACCCACTTTAAACATTAAGGATATTTGTTTTTTACTTGGATTCCCACTAATAATAAATTTATCTTTATTTTCTTTTAAAGGTTCTTTAACGATAACAGTATCATATTTTAAAAGTTTTTCATTAAAATAACCAACCTCACGCATATTTTGATAACTACTTGCTACATTCACTTTTTGACCATTTATCCCAGGAATAATGGTGTTTTTAGCGATGATAGCTTCCTTAACTTCTCTATTATAATTACTTTGTTTGTCTTTTATTTCGATTAAAAGTTCATCGCTTAATTTAGAAGCAGTACTGACTTGCTCGGTGTACATGAAACTACCAACAACTAGCGTTATAATTCCCAAAATTTGAAAACTTTGTTTCATTGTCTCACCCTAACAAATTATATGATTAATTTAACTTTTTACAACCAATTTTCACTCTTTTTTAGAATGTTCATATGATAATATGAAGGAGGGACGAACATGGGACCATATATAGAATATTATAGGCAAGGTCCAGGTAGGCCGCCAATGAATCAAGGTAGACCGCCAATGAATCAAGGTAGACCGCCGATGAATAGACCATTGGTCGGTGGCGGATTTTTAGGACCATTTTTGCTTGGAGGTATTACTGGAGGATTAGTAGCACCATTTTTTACTGGCGGATACAATAGGCCTATCTATTATCCACCATACTATTACCCACCATACTATAGACCATTTTAAAATAAAGGATAAACGAGCAAAATCTACTTGTTTATCCTTTTTTGTTGTCATTTATGTTTTTTTTCACTCGTTTGGCGACAATATGGAAAATGTTGTCATTTTCATTTGTACAATGAATATAAGTGGGTGATAAATATGGCAATTAAATTTAAACGCATTAGTGATTTAAGAACAGATAATGATTTGCTGCAACGTGAAATAGCAGATATTTTAGGGGTTAATCGTAATACATATCCTCATTGGGAGGCGGGCTTATATGAAATGCCACTAGAAATCATCGATAAACTGGCTAATTATTACAATGTTAGTGTCGATTATTTAACTGGATTATCTAATTATAAGGGTAAGGCAGGCCGTATATATGATGCCAAAATATCGGCTAAAAGAATATATACAATGCGCAAAAGTAAAAAATTATCCCAAGAAAAAATGAGTGAAATGATGCCAGGAATGAGTCAAATGAAATTATCGCGTTATGAAAATGCAGTAACAGCGGTGCCTTTGTCTAAGTTATATTTAATCGCCAAAACGTTTAATATATCAATGGACTATCTTATGGGCAAGACTGATGAAATAGATATCATCAAAAGAGTGCCTGAGACCACAAAAAATGAAACCAATTAAACGGTTTCATTTTTTTCAATATAATCAGCTGATACTTTACTTAGGCTATCGATTAAGCTGTTCATTTCTTCAATGTTTTTCAGTCTAGTTCCACTGGCATAAATATGACCTCCTCCACCAAACTTAGCAGCTACTTCATTAATAATTGGTCCTCTTGATCTAATTGAAGTGCGGTATGATTTTAAATCTTTGTCGTAGGTAAAAGTAACCCAAATAAGAATTTCTTTAATATGGTTAAAATTATTAATCATATTACCAGCAGTAGCCACATCAACTTCATACTCTTTTAAAACAGTATCATCAATAATAATATAGGCAACTTTATTATCATTAATAACAAAGTTTTGTGATAAATAACCTTGGAACTTTATTTCTTTATACGGCCTCATATAAAGATTATTGTAAACTTTTGTAATATCGATATTATATTTTAATAATTCACTAGCAACCTCAAAGGTTTTAGTACTTGTATAAGCGAACATAAAACGATTGGTGTCGGCAACAATACCGGTATAAAGAATTGTGGCAGCTTTTTGATCCATTTTGAGTTTAGTATTAAAGGTTAACTCTGCGACCATTTGAGCGGCACTAGAAGAATTGGAATCAATCCATTCTAGAGTGCAGGTTTTTTCGACAAATGGATGATGATCGATTTTAATGGAGTTTTTAAATTTTAATGGATTAACACCATCAACTCTTTTAGCGTCAGGTGTATCAGTGACAATTAATAATGCATTCGATAAGGTTTCATTATATTTATCTAAGTCACCTAAAAATTTAAATTTACTAGCTGGAGCGCCAATGACGTAAACTTCTTTAGTAGGAAACGTATTTAAAATAATTTCTTTTAAACCTAACGAACTACCTAAAGCATCAGGATCAGGGCCGATATGTCTAGCAATAACTATTTTTTTAGCTTTTTTTATTTGTTTATATATTTTTTTATAAATACTCATACAATCACGCTTTCTGTGTTAAAAGCTTATAAGTCTCTCTAGCAAGCATTAATTCTTCATCAGTGGGGATAATATAACAAGGAATTAAGGAATTAGGGGTTGTTATAACGCCTTGATTAGTTTTAGAAAATTTAGAAATATTTTTATTCTTTTCTTCATCTAAATAAATACCAAGTTTGTTTAATTTGCTTATTAATTGTTTTCTAAATTTAATGGCATTTTCTCCAACACCCCCGCAGAGAACTAAAGCGTCTATATTATACAATTTTAAATAGTATTTAGCAATATATTCGACAATTCGATTGATATACATGGTATTAGCTAAAATAGCTAGATAATCTTTATTATTAATTAGTTTTTCTAAATCACGATTGTCACTAACACCAGCTAAGCCTAACAAACCACTTTGTTTATTTAAAACCTCATCGATTTCCTCGATGCTTTGGCTAGTTTTTTGCATGATGTAAGGTAAAATACTATAGTCGATTGATCCACTTCTAGTCCCCATAATTAAACCTTCATTGGCAGTAAAGCCCATGGAATTATCTAATGATTTTCCATCTTTAACCGCAGTAACACTAGCGCCATTACCAATATGACAAATAATAAGATTTGGTTTTTTCTTTAAAATCTTAGTCATTTCCATAGTTATATAGGCGCAGCTAATGCCATGAAAACCAAACTTTCTAATACCATATTTTTGATACCATTCATAAGGTATAGCATATAAATAATTTTCTTTAGGGATAGTGTGATGAAAGGCGGTATCATAAATTGCTACTTGATTAGTAGCCGGTAAAAGTTCTTTAAATGCATTAATACCAGCTAAATGCCCTGGCATATGTACTGGGGATAAAGGTATTAAACTTGTTAAATAACTCAAAAGATTATCATTTATAAATTCTGTTTTATAGTGGCTGGCACCATTGACAATACGATGACCAATAGCCTCAATATCTTCTAATTTACTAATGATATGATTTTGTAAAAGTATATTAATTAAAAGATCTACGGCTTTATTATGGTTTGGTAAATTTTCAGTGGTTTCGGTTATATTATCACCCATAATAATTTTGACATCGGCTTTTTCCCCTATTTTATCGATATAACCATAAACTAATATATTTTCTTCAGGCATTTCATATAATTTGAATTTCAAAGATGAGCTTCCAGCATTAATGGCTAATAACTTCATCGATTTCCTCCTCATTAATTTCATAAACACGGCAGCTACAATTAGGAATTTCTAAAGGGGTTAAATCGCCATTTTCGGGAATCCCAGTAATATAATAATGGATCGCCCTAGCTACTCCACTATGAGTTACTAATAAAACAGTTTTATGAGGATATTTTCTAATTAAGTCTGCGATTAAGTTTTCAATTCTCATGAAAAGAGTTTTTATCGATTCACCATTATTACGGTTAAGATTTAAGTGATAATTCCAATAGCCATTATAATCGATATCTTTTTTCTTCTTCCACTCGAAAGCACCATAATCCCTTTCGATTAACCTTTTATCGATGATTATAGGTTTATTTACTATAGTACTAGCAGTAATTCTAGCTCTACTAAGTGGTGAAGTTAAAATAACGTCAAAGTTAATATTGTGAAATTTTTCTTTAACTTCTTTAGCTTGCTTAATCCCATTTTTTGTTAAATCACACTCTTGTTTACCAGTAATTAAGTGCATAGTATTAGGCAAAGTTTCACCATGCCTCATAACATATAATTTCATATTAACATCCCCTTTTATTTAGTGCTGGCTACCCACGTACCAGCAATGATATCATGCAATCCTTTTCTATCGGTGCGATATAAAACCATAATGATACTAATTAAAATTAAAATGATTTGAATTATACCTAGAGCCGTTATGATCATAAAATAATAATTTTCATGTACAGTAAAGGAGCAAACGATAACAGCCATGAAATAGATTAATCCAGTGATAATTAAATTTCGTAGGAAAAGCTTTAACAACGTTAGTTTTTTATTACTTTTGGCTTTAACTTCGATATTCATAATTCTTTTTCCAACAGTTTGTCCATGATAAAAATATGGGAAAACGACAAAATAAGCAATAATATATAAGACATTGATAATATTTAGAAAAATATTATTTAAATCTATTTGTTTATATAAAGCGCTTAAATCAGTCATATATTCACTAAACTGGATATCACCGTTAGCATACTGAACGGTTATTAAATCCATTTGACTATTTAAAGAAACATTATTTGGTGTATATAGGAAACCAATTAAGCTTAAAACAATTAATAATATAATTAAGTCGATTAAATAAGCATTCATTCTTTTTTTTAATGAGGCTTTCATTTTTACACCCTCTATTCTTCTTTCCATATCAATTATACAATAAATATAGAGGACAAGCAAACATATTTGTCAAATTTATTTGTAGTATATAGTTAAAAAGTAACATGCATGTGCATATTACTTTAGATGTTACTGTTAGAAGCCAGTTCCTCCTGGGCAGTCGCCACTATTAAAGGCGAATGATTTTATATGACTTCCGCAATCTCTAGTATTACCAGCTTTATCGGTAACTTGGAATTGATAGACAATTCGAGCATTTTGAGCATTTAAACCATGGGCAGCATAACCACCACTTAAATAAGGAACGCCTTTAAATGAACGGTTGTTTTTCAACCAATTTCTCATGTCGGTGTCATTACTTCCGCCACAAGCTGGACCCCATTCGGCAGCTATCGAAGTACTTCCATATATTTTGTGATAACAATGCCTAGATTTGGCACTGGCAACACCACTTAAATTATCAGTAACTCTAACCCAGAAAGAAGAGCCACACCAACGAGATGAGAAGCTTCCACCACCAGCTACAATTCCACAATTACCATTATCACAGTTATCATCATAACATGTCGGCTTAGTAGCGTCACGTTTAAAAGTTTTATTACAAGAATTGGTATTACCTGCCGCGTCTTTAACAAACCCATAATATTTAATAGAAGCTCCATCATTGTTATGGGTTACACTTGTTTTTTTATTATAAGAAGTTGAACTTGATTGAACAATGCCATAGGTACTTATGCCGGATGTACTATCACTTTTGCTGTTAAATGATATTGTTACATTACTAGTATACCAACTGTTATTGCCTATAGTTCCACTGATTTTTAACGAGCAACTTGGTTTAGTGGCATCTCTTTTAATCGTAGTTGAACATTTAGAAGTGTTACCAGCGGTATCTTTAACGTAGCCATAGTAAGTTAATCCTTTAGTATCACTACTTCTTGTTAATTTACTAGTAGAATTATAAGTAGCTGTACTTGATGTTGTCAAACCATAATTTGCAGTACCACTAGTGCTATCACTTTTACCTAAAGAGATAGTTACGTTACTAATATACCAACTGTTACTTCCTTTAGTTCCACTAGTACTTACCGAGCAACTTGGCTTAGTAGTATCTTTTTTTACGACGGCGGAACATTTATTAATATTTCCAGCTTTATCTTTTACATATCCATAATATGTTGTGCTTTTCGTATCCGCGGTTTGAGTAGCTGTTAATTTAGAATTATATGTGGTCGTCTTCGATGTCGTTAACCCATAACTCGCAACCCCACTTCCTTCATCGGCTGTCGTCATCTTAAGTCCTACATTACTACGGTACCATCCATTATTACCTTCGGTACCAGATAAAGTTATAGTACATGTTGGCGGAACATCATCTTTGATTGTAATACTATTTTCAGCAGTATAATCGGATATGTTGCCAGCCCTATCTTTAGCAAAAATATAATAAGTACCTTCTGATAAGTATTGACTGACAGTTCCTGTTCCACCGTAGGGAGATAATTCAAATGTCTTCCATTTATCAGAATTCGCGGTTGGAGCTGCTTTACTAGTACCGATATAGTAAGCAGACACTCCACTTTTAGCATCAGTCATGGTAATATCTACTTGTTGTTTAGCATTATCATTCCAACTGCCTTTACTTATTTTTATAATAATTGGATCTTCCCTATCGATTTTTTCGACTTTCTCGGTTTCATCAGCTAATACATTACCACTACTATCGATAACCTGACCAGAAACAGTTCCATCTTCGGTATATGTTAATTCTATTTCACTTCTACTAACACTTTGCCAAGTTCCTTCGTTTCTCGTATACTGATTAGCTCCACCTAAATTGGGATAAGTTATCGTTGCAGTTTTTTGTTGAGCCCACTGAGAATTATCCGGATTAATGGTAATCATAATATCTTCTGAACTTCTTGCAGTACATTTTTCCCCAGTACCATCTTCTATTAATGCATAACTTCTAGCTCCATCATTAGTTATTTTAATCTCAACCATAACGTCTTCACTATAATTTCCATCTTCAACTAATTTCTTAACAGGATCGACTAATAATCCAGCGTCTAAAAGTTCACCAATACTCACACAATATATATTTCCTGATATATTTGGATATTTTTCTTTGTCTCTATCTAAATATTCAGCGGTAGCTTCAAAAATAATTTCATTTTGCGCGGCTTCAACCTCATCTTCCCTAGAACTTACGCCATTTATTATTGCTGGAATAATTAATAATAAAAGTAAACCAATAACTACTATCACACCTAATAATTCTGCTAACGTAAATCCTTTTCTCATTTATAACCCTCACCTTAATTATCATACATCTTAGGATTAAAGTGTAACATTTTTTTTACCATTTATTAATTAAAGTAGAAAGTTCCCGACTTGTTTTTATGGAGAAGTTAGTTGTGAAAATAAATCTCAAGGGTGAAC
>CALVRF010000043.1 GCA_944358495.1 uncultured Bacilli bacterium | reverse complement strand
AATTTATAAAAAAGGCTTGAATTTATCATCAAAATATAATATAATGTTATAGAAAAAGCGATGAATAAGAGTAGTAGTAACTGATGGTTTTAAAGAGAGAAAACGGTTGGTGAAAGTTTTTAAATCTAGGTTATGAACTTACTTAGGAGCTGCATATATGATAAGTATATGACGGTGTGGCCCGTTAAGCTGTTGAGATAATATTAAAGTATTATGAAATAAGGTGGTACCGCGCTAGTTCGCCCTTATGCATAATACTTTTTTGTTTAATAGGAGGAGAATATGGAATTTTTATTAGTGTTTGTGTTTTGCTTTGTTGTAGTTTATTTAGTATATTATTCAGTAATTGTTTTTAGAAAAAAAGGCTTAGAAGCTTTTAAAAAAGGAAAACAAGTTTTGTTTTTTAAAAATGCTTATCATTTGGATTTGAATAAACTAAATTATAAAAAGTTTGCGAATAGTTTATCACTAGTTAATGCATTTATTATTGCATTAACGGTAACTGTCGTAGAATTATTTGACGCTTTAATTTGGAAGTTATTGGTGGGATTTTTAGTCCTGATTCCATTAATTTTAATTTGCTATTATGTTTTAGGTAAAATTTATAAGAAGAAGGAAGGTAAATAAAATGTATGATTTTAAGGAAATAGAAAAAAAATGGCAAAATTATTGGCAAGAACATGAATCTTTTAAAGCCATTAATGGTGGTGATAAGGAAAAATATTATATATTAGTAGAATTTCCTTATCCATCAGGTGCTGGTTTACATGTTGGTCATGTACGTAGTTATACAGCTTTAGATGCAGTTTCAAGAATGAAAAGAATGAAGGGCCTTAATGTGTTATTTCCAATGGGCTGGGATGCTTTTGGTGCACCGGCAGAACAATATGCGATTAAAAATCATATTCATCCAAAAGAAGCCGTTAAGGAAAACATAAAAACATTTAAGGCACAAATTGAAAGATTGGGAATTTCTTTTGATTGGAGTAGAGAATTTGCGACTACTGATCCAGAATATTATAAATGGACACAGTGGCAATTTTTACAATTCTATAAACATGGGATGGCTTATAAGGCGAAAAAAAATATAAATTGGTGTCCAAAATGTAAAACTGGTTTATCTAATGAAGATGCGGCTGGCGGAGTTTGTGAAAGATGTGGTACTAAAGTTGTTCAAAAAGAAAAAGAACAATGGTTACTACGTATGAGCGATTATGCTGAAGATTTATTAACAGGTCTTAATGATACGAAGTTTGCCGATAGAGTTAAACTTGGGCAAATTAATTGGATTGGTAAGAGTAAAGGAGCAGAAGTTAAGTTTGCCATTAAAGATTCTAAAGAAAGTTTAACAGTCTATACGACTAGACCTGATACTTTATATGGGGCAACTTTTATGGTGGTAGCACCAGAGCATCCAATAATTAAAAAGCTTAAAGATAAAATTACTAACATGGACGAAATTAGAGAATATCAAGAGTTTGCTAAATCAAAAACAGAGTTTGAAAGAACTGAATTAGCTAAAGAAAAAACGGGTGTTAGAATTGCTGGTATTAAAGCAGTTAATCCAATAAATGGTGAAGAAATTGATATTTGGACAGCTGATTATGTTATGATGAATTATGGTACTGGAGCGATAATGGCAGTTCCGGCTCATGATGGCCGAGACTATGAGTTTGCTAAAAAATATGGAATTGCTATTATCCCTGTTATTAGTGGCGGTGATGTAAATAAAGAAGCTTATACTGGTGATGGTGTTTACATTAATTCAGGAATATTAAATGGAATCAATAATAAAGAAGAAGCAATTCACAAAATGCTTGATTATTTAGAAGAACAAAAGTTAGGAACCCCTAAAGTGAATTATCGTCTTCAAGATTGGATTTTCTCAAGACAAAGATTTTGGGGTGAACCAATTCCACTTGTGCATTGTGAAAAATGCGGTTGGGTACCGGTCCCTGATGAAGATTTACCAGTTAAACTTCCAGATGTTGCCAATTACGAGCCAACGGATGATGGTGAAAGTCCACTTGCAAATATCAAAGAGTGGGTTAATACGACATGTCCTAAATGTGGTGGACATGCTAGAAGAGAAACTGATACGATGCCAAACTGGGCTGGTTCTAGCTGGTATTTTCTAAGATATATGGATCCACACAATGACAAAGAATTTGTTTCGAAAGAATCTTTAAATTACTGGGGTAAGGTTGATTGGTATAATGGTGGTATGGAACATACGGCTCGTCATTTACTGTATGCTAGATTTTGGAATCAATTTTTATATAATATTGGACTAGTTCCAAATAAAGAACCTATTGATGTAAGAGTTTCTCATGGTATGATTTTAGGACCTAATGGTGAAAAAATGAGTAAATCTAAAGGTAATGTTATTAATCCTGATGATATTGTTAATGAGGTGGGAGCTGATGCTTTGCGAACTTATGAGATGTTTATTGGTGATTATGAAAAAGATGCATCTTGGAGTACTAATGGTCTTAAGGGTTGTAAAAAGTTTTTGGACCGTATTTGGCGTTTGGGTGAACATTTAAATGAAAACAAAGGTTATACTAATGAAGTTTTAGTTCATCAAACGATTAAAAAAGTTAGTAATGATTTAGAAACTATGAAGTATAATACCGCGGTGTCAGCACTTATGATTTTACTTAATGATTATGAAAAACATGATACTGTTAGTAAAGATGATTTAAGAGTTTTAATTGCGCTTTTAAATCCGATTGCTCCACATATTACGGAAGAAATTAATGAAAAATATATACTTGGAAAACCGTTGTGTGAAAGTTCATGGCCAGAATATGATGAGAATAAAACAGTTAATTCAACATTTGAATTAGTTATTCAAGTTAATGGCAAGGTTCGCGGTAGAGAAGTAATGTCAATGACTACGACTAAAGAACAAATGGAAGCAGTAGCAATGGAAAATGAAAATGTTAAAAAATTTTTAACGGGTAAAAAGATTGTTAATGTAGTAGTAATACCAAATAAATTAGTAAATATTGTAGTTAAATAAGAAGACTGTTAATTAACTTTTAGCAGTCTTTTTTTGTTATTAAAATAGAGGTATTTTATAAATTTATAGTGTTTTTATGAGAAGTTTTTGGTATAATAAAAATAAGGAGCAAACAATATGGATTTGTGGAAATATGAAAAAGAATTATATGCTCAAGGATTTGAAAATATTGTGGGAACTGACGAGGCGGGCCGGGGGCCTTTATATGGTCCGGTTGTTGCTGGAGCGGTAGTGTTACCACATGATTTTAAATTAGCTGGCCTTAATGATTCTAAGAAATTAACTGAAAAAAAGCGTGAAGAATTTTATGACTATATCATTAATCATGCTATTTGGGGTGTTGGCGTTGTATCAGCTTTAGAAATTGATGAAATAAATATTTATCAAGCTAGTAAAAAAGCTATGATGTTGGCGGTTGAAGAGGTTAGGAAAAAGATATCTGTGGATTATGTTTTAACTGACGCAATGCCTCTTGAAATGGATATTCCATCGATGGCAATCATTAAAGGAGATGCCCAAAGCATGAGTATTGCGGCAGCTAGTGTAATTGCTAAAGTGACAAGGGATCATATGATGTTAGAAGTAGATAAAAAATATCCAGAATATGGTTTTAAAAATCACAAGGGTTATCCAACTAAAAAACATTTGGAGGCATTAAAACAATATGGATTAATTGATGGGTACCGTTTAACGTATGGACCAGTAAAGGAGATGATAAAATGATTATTAGGACGAATGGAATGAATGCGAACGATTTACAAAAACAAATTAATAATATGACAAGGTTTAAAAGAGGATTTAATCAGACGCCTGATGATATTCGGAATAAAGTGAATATGGGTAAACCACATAATGAGGCGCCAATAACTGACCCACGCAAAAAAATTCAAGCTTTAAATAACTTACAAAGGCGAGGTCAATGACGATAGATACAGTTATTGTTTCTAGTTATCAAACAAATTGTTATATTTTAACTAAAAATGATAAAGTTTTAGTAATTGACCCTGGCGGGAATTTTGAAAAAATAAAACCCTTTATTTTAAATAAAGACTTAATTGGGACTTTAATAACTCATAATCATGAAGATCACGTTGGAGCGGTTAAATATTTTGAAAAAGTGTATGATTTTGATAATTTAACGGAAGGTAGACATGAATTAGGACCATTTAAATTTGAAGTTATTTATACCCCGGGACATACAGCTGATAGTATTACTTATTATTTTTATGATGATAAGATAATGTTTACTGGTGATTTTATCTTTAAAGGAGCGATAGGGCGTATGGATTTACCGACAGGAAATGTTGATGATATGTACAGTAGTTTAAATAAAATTAAAAAGTATGGTGATGTTAAAATATATCCTGGACATGGTCCCTCAACAAGTTTGAATGTCGAAAAGCAAAATAATGTTTATTTTTCGAACTGGTAATGTTATAATAATCAAAGGAGGCTATGATATATGTTAATGGAAGGAACTGGCAAATATTTTTTGTGGCTATTTTTAATCTTTTTAATCGTTTATATAGCGGTTAAAATTAGTTTAGCTGTTTTATTAACTAGGGCTAAAGAAAAAGCTTGGAAAGGCTATATTCCAATTTATACAACTTACGTTTTGGTTTGTTTACTTGGACTAAACAAAAAAATATTTTATTTTACTTTAATTCCTTTTGTTAATTTATATTATTATTATATTATTATTAAAGAGTTATTAAAAGGATATGGGCAGGATGTAAAAGAGGCTATTTGGTTTATTATTTTTCCAATGTATAAATTTCCGGAACTGGCTTTTAAGAGGCCAAGGTTTCTTTTAAATGAATACGATTTGACGGAAGAATTTTTGGAAACTCAAGATATGTTGTTTAATAAGCCTGAGGAAGTTAAAGTAGAAGAGGTTCAAAATGCAACTCCGGTTTCTGTTCCTACTAATTCTAATGGAGTAGTAAATAATCCTAGTATGTTAATTGAGCCAGCTTCTTATGAGCAAATGCCAGTAAATCAAAATGATCAGGATAATAATTTGCAAAATAGTCAGCCTAAAGTTCAAACTGATTCGGTGTTTACGAATAAAGCTTTGGAGCCGGATAAAACGCATACGACATATGTTGAAGCTAAGCAAGAAGTTAAAGAGGAAAAACCAATTATTACACCAGCAGTTTCAGGAAGGCCAAAAATGTGTCCAAATTGTGGGGCTCGTTTAGCGCCTGATGCTAAAGTGTGTTTCTTATGTGGGACTAAGTTATAAGTCCTTTTTTCTTGTTTTTAATTGAGATATAAGGTATAATACGGTTAGGAAATGAGGGATAAGATGTTTGTTGATGAAGCTATAGTTGAATTGTTTGCTGGTGATGGCGGTAATGGATGTAAAGCATTTAGACGAGAAAAATATGTAGCTTTAGGTGGACCTTTTGGTGGTAATGGTGGTCGCGGAGCGAATATAATTTTTAAAGTAGATACGGGTTTAAATACTTTAGTGGATTTTAATTATAGAAGAAAAATAAAAGGTAACCGTGGTGAAAATGGTTTAGGCAAGGGCAAACATGGGAAAAATGCCGAAGATGTTGTGGTTTTAGTTCCTCTTGGAACGACCATTACGGATGTTGAGACGGGACTAGTGATTGCTGATTTGACAAAAGACGGCGAAGAGGTTGTTGCAGCTTATGGTGGTCGTGGTGGCCGTGGTAATATGGCTTTTGCGACCGGTTCTAATCCGGCTCCTGATTTTGCAGAAAATGGTGAGCCTGGTGAATATCGTAAGGTGAAGTTGGAGTTAAAATTGATGGCCGATGTGGGTTTAGTTGGAATGCCTAGCGTAGGTAAGTCAACTTTTATTTCTAGAATTTCGGCTTCTAAACCGAAAATTGCTGATTATCCATTTACAACTTTAAAACCGAATTTGGGTGTTGTTAGAGTAAGAGATGGTCGTTCATTCGTAGTGGCGGATTTACCGGGATTAATTGAAGGTGCTTCTTTAGGCCATGGACTTGGCATAAGGTTTTTAAAACATATTGAAAGGACAAGGATAATTGCGCATATTATCGATATGAGTGGTTTTTCTAATCGTGATCCTTATAACGATTATGTAGTTATTAATAACGAGTTAAAGTCTTTTAGTGATAAGCTGTTAAATAAAAAACAAATTGTTATTGCTAATAAAATGGACATGCCGGGGGCTTTAGAAAATTTGAAAAAGTTTAAAGAAAAGGTTGATGTTCCAGTTTATGAAATGTCCGCAGTAACAGGTGAGGGCGTTAATGCTATATTAAATGTGATGGCTGATATGCTTGATACGATTAGTAAAGAAAATTTATATGATGATGATAAAATTGAAAGCCATGTTATTTATAAGTTTAAACAGGAAAAACCATTTACAATTACTAAAGAGAATAATACTTGGGTAATTAGGGGTAAAGAAGTGGAAAAATTAGTAAAGATGAGTCGTTTTGATAGTGAAGAAGCTATTTTAAGATTTTCTAATAAGTTAAAAAAATTTGGCATTGATGATGAACTTAGAAAATTAGGTGCCAAAGATGGCGATGAAGTGAGTATTTTGGATTTTGTGTTTGAGTTTAGAGAATAGTACTAGTTCATTAATAGAAAAAGGGGGGGAATAGAAATGAATGAATTAAAAAATAGAAATGCTAAAATGATTGAAGAAATTAAAAAAGTTATTCTAGATGGAAGAAAAAAAGTTGTTTATGAGGTTAATAATGCAATGTTAAGTGCCTATTGGAATGTTGGTAGAATTATTGTGGAAAATGAACAGAATGGAAATATAAAAGCGGAATATGGGAAACAAGTAATTAAGGAATTGTCTAAAGAATTGAAAAAAGTTTTAGGCTCTGGATTTTCGGTTAGTAATTTATTTAATATGCGCAAATTTTATGTTACTTATCCAAAATTCCAGACACTGTCTAGAAAATTAAGTTGGAGTCATTATTGTGAACTTTTAAGTATTGAAAATGTTGATGAAAGAAATTTTTATGAACGGGAATGTATTAATTCAAATTGGTCTGTTAGAGAGTTAAAAAGGCAAATCGGAACATCATTGTTTGAAAGATTGTTACTTTCTGATGGGAAAACCAATAAAGAGATAGTATATGAATTATCTAAGCATGGGCAAATGATTAATGTACCGGAAGACCTTTTAAAAGAACCTTATGTTTTTGAATTTTTGGATATTAAAGAGCCAAAGCCAATATTAGAAAAAGATTTAGAGAAAAAATTGGTAAAACATATGGAGGATTTTTTGCTTGAGTTAGGTAAAGGTTTTATGTTTGTGGGAACCCAGCAAAGAATAACTTTAGGAAACACGCATTATTATGTCGATATGGTTTTTTATAATAAAATATTGAAATGTTATGTTTTAATTGATTTAAAAATAGGTCAAATGAAACCAGAGTATGCTGGCCAAATGAATATGTATTTAAATTATTATAATGCCGAAATTAATGATGAATATGATAATAAGCCAATAGGAATTATTCTTTGTAAAAGTAAAAAAGAAATTGCTATGGAATACGCTTTAGGTGGTTTGTCTAATAATGTATTTGCTTCAACGTATACATATTATATTCCTAATAAAGAACAATTAATAAGTGAAGTTGAAAAGGTGTTGAATAATGGCTGATAATTGCAATGTGTCGTATACTTAATTATTTAGCAAGAGTTCTTTAGTTGTTTTTCATTAGTTTATATTTTGAATAGTAGTGCTAGTTTTAGTACTTTTTTTATGTTTTGGTGAAGGGGTTAAGTTAAATATTTTTTCCACCATAATTTCCCATATTTTTATCAAATTATAAACATATTTGTTTTGTACAATTAAGATGGAGTTAAGGAAAGACTCCAAAAATGAAAGGATGTGATAGATGTAGAAAACTGTAGAAAATAGTGTTATACTATAAATGAGGCGATAATAATGTATAAGATTTGTTTAGTCGAAGATGAAGAAAATTTAAACAATTTAATTAAGTCTTATTTAGAGCGAGCTGGTTATGAGGTTATTCAATATTATAATGGGATGGATGCTTTAAATCACGTGACTGATAAAGTCGATTTATGGATTTTAGATATTATGCTAGGAGACGCGGTAAGCGGATACGATATAATAAAAAAAATAAGAGAAAGTGGTGAAGTTCCAGTAATATTTACTTCGGCTCGAGACCAAGACTTAGATAAAATTATTGGACTTGAACTGGGCAGTGATGATTACATTACTAAACCTTATTCCCCTAAGGAATTAGTTTTAAGAGTTAATAATATTATAAAAAGAACCTACAGTACACAAACAGAAAAAATAGATTATGACAAATATATAATCGATTTGGATAAAAGACTAGTTAATGAGGGCTCAAAAGAAATCTCTCTCACTACTTTAGAGTTTGATTTACTAGTTATGCTTTTAAAAAATAAAAATAAATCGTTTAGTCGAAATCAAATTTTAGAAAATGTTTGGGGTACAAATTATTTTGGAAGTGACCGGGTTGTTGACGATTTAGTTAGAAGGCTTAGAAAAAAAATGCCTAAGCTTAGGCTAAATACTATTTATGGATATGGGTATAGATTATCATGAAATTAAAGCATAATTTATACCGTCAACTAATTGCTATTGTGTTAATAATGTTTGCTATTATTTACATAAGTGTAGCGGTTATATTACCAAAAGCCTTAATCCCTATTTACGAAAAAAATATATATTTTAATTTGAAAATTCCTTTAGATATTGTTCAAAACAATATTAGTGATAGTGCCCTTGAAGATAATATTGCCTACATATTTTTTCAGGAAGGTATTGTTACAACATCAAACAACTTATCCGAAGTAATTAATCTTCCGGCTAGTCAAATCTTAGAAGAGATAAACAACGATTATGGTAAGTTTACTTATCAAGGAAAAACCTACTATTATAATACCAAAGAAGATGATGGCTGCATTAAAGTAGCTATTACAAACAATGATTATATCGCTCAAATGAAGGCTGATATTTTAGCATCCTTGATGCCAGTATTATTAATAACATTGCTCATCATTTTACTTATAGTGGCTATTTGGTCACAAATACTAGCGGATAGGATAAAAAAATTAAAAGAGAAGGTCGATAATTTAGATAATGATGACTATGTAGGCAAAATGCCTTACAAAGTCGATGATGAAATTGAAGATTTGTCCCACGCCGTTGATGAAATGAAAGTAACCTTGAAAAAACAAGACGAATATAAAAATCAAATGTATCAAAATATTTCTCATGATTTTAAAACCCCTCTCACCGTTATAAAATCGTATGTCGAGGCTATTGAAGATGGCGTTCAAGATGAAAAAAGTGGACTCAAAATAATAAAAGACGAAATTAATAAATTAGAAATTAAAGTACACTCCTTACTATATTTAAACAAATTAACCTATATTAAAAATATGGATAACTACAAAAGTGATACTATTAACATTGTAGATATCCTACCAAAGTCAGTAGAAAAGTTTAAAGTTATAAGGCCAGATATTAAATGGCAAATTAATATTGCTGACAAAAAAACTATATTCAATGGGTCCGTTGATATGTGGGAGGCTATAGTTGACAATATTTTAAGCAATTTTACTCGTTATGCGAAAGAAAATGTTAAAATAACTGTCAAGGGCCACCAAATAACATTTTATAATGATGGACCAAACATTGATAAATCTATTTTAAACGATATTTTTACCCCTTATACGAAGGGGATAAAAGGTCAGTTCGGCTTAGGACTATCGATTGTTAAAAAAACCGTTTCCCTACTAGGTTATGAAGTTAGTGTTAAGAACGAAAAGACCGGAATTAGTTTTATTATAAAATAAGAGGCCCCCACCTCTTATTTTTTTGTAATTATTATTAAAAAATAAACTTTTTCTTTTACTAAGCAGGAATTAAGACCTTTCTTGCAGTAGGATATTTATAAGGGGCAGGAAAGGAGGAAGAAATTTATAAAATTGATAACTAAATATCCGTATATTCCTTTAACTTTTGATTTTATGTTTAAAGGGGTGTTTGGTAAAAGTTTAGATTTACTTAAAAAGTTTATTATTGCGGTACTCGAGCTTGATGAAAGTTTAGAAGATAAAAGCATTATTTTACACAATAGTGAATTATTTAAAAGCAATAAAAAAGAATATCAAAAAATGTTGATATTTATGCGGTGTTAAATAACAATATTCATGTGGATATCGAAATGAATAGAAGTAGTTATGAAAGTGTAAAAGAAAGAAATTATGCTTATATTAGCCGAATGTATAATTCACTACTTGAAAGTGGAATGAGTCCTAAAGAACTAAAGAAAATAACGCTTTATCAATTAAACTTAAATGCTAGAGAGAAAGCGGGTAAATATGGAACTGAAATAGTTAAACCATTTAATTTAACTATTGGTGAAACTCATATAAAAAACGTTATAATTACGCTTAAAAACCTTGATTGTTATCGGTATTTATATTATACTAAAGGTGACAGGATAGAAGGTGTGGTGTGGCTAACGGCTTTAACGGCCCAAAGTTATGAAGAGCTATATGACATATTAAAAAATATCTTAAGTAAAGAGGAATTAAATAAAATAATGAAAGAGGTGGGATTTATGCTTAGCGAAGATTTTAGTATTCATGATTGGAATAAGGAATTTTTTGATGAACTTGTTAGATTAAATGAACGAGAGGCCGGGAAGAAAGAGGGAATTTCTCAAGGAATTTCTCAGGGCATTAGACAAACGGCTAAGAACTTATTAAAATTAGACATGAAATTAACGGATATTAAAAAAGCTACGGGTTTAAGTATTGAAGAATTAACACAATTACAAAAGGAGATTAATTAGTTGTTAATGTTTATTTTTGAAAGTTTTAAAGTAAAATGTTAACGTCAAGTAGGATGAGTTCCTGCTTTTTGTTTGGTCAATAATTTTAAATTTGTAAATGAGTATCCATTTTTATTAATTGGCAAAAAAAAGTTAAATTTTGGCGGGATTTTGCTTGACTTAAGGGGAGGGGTAAGGATATAATGAAGTTATGAT
>CALVRF010000042.1 GCA_944358495.1 uncultured Bacilli bacterium | reverse complement strand
TTGAGCATAAGAACCATGATAATTATCAATACCATTTTTATGCGCTAGCTCACTACGATAATCAAAAGAACTGTCTATGCCAATTGTCTTAAGCCCATCGACAATAGACCCATGTTTATACTCAAAATTACTTAAATAAATATTTTCATCACTACTAACTTCCGAACTAGTTTGGTTACCATTACTAATCTTCGGATTATTAGAACTTATAGAGTTCGTATCTGTCGCTGGCTTTGGAACAGCTATTTCGTTATTAGGTTCTAAAGCATTAGGTTTTTCCACATTATTATCTTTAACTTCTTCCTTTTTGAGCTCATTTTCTTTTGTGGTTTCTGTTTCACCAGTTACCCCAGGCTTTTGCCAAAGATAATAATAGGGATTAACTCGCTTTTCATTAGACATTCGCATTTCAAAGTGTAAATGGATACCTTGGGCATTACCGGTATTGCCCATTCGACCCAGTTTTTGCCCTTTACTTACATAATCGCCAGTTTTCACACTAACGCTCCCAGATTGCAAATGAGCATATAATGTCTTTGTCCCATCATCATGCCTAATTTTAACAAAGTTGCCGTAACTAGCAGTTCCCACTGCGCGCTTATTATTTGTCGTTACATCACTAACCACAATTTCGACAACACCGTCCGCATACGCCATAACATCATCGACACTATGTCCTGCTCCCACCAAGTCTAAAGCCTGATGAGAAGAAGAATACTCTTGAGTTACCATTTCGTTCATACTAGTTAAGACGTGATCAACCATTCTTTCCCTCCCTTCTATAAGTATCATACGATATCAAAAGTCCCAATTCCTGCTTCAAAGTGAAAAAAAGTGCAATTTTATTAAAATATCTTGCATAAAAAAGTAAGATATGTTATATTTTAATCGAGGAGGGACTTAGCTTGCTAAGTGCCCGCCGATTTTGTTGGGCACTGCTTACAAAAGTAACAGTGCTTTTTATTTTAGATTACTCTAATAAGTAATACTAAGAATAATATGATAATCATTTGTTTTAAGAAGTTAAAATTATCTTTTTTGTTCATGAATCATCACTCCTTACCTTTCCAAAGCAAAACCCCCTGAAAAAGAAAAGGCAAGCACCGAAGACATAAGTCCCTCTATAAGAATCATACGATATCAAAAGCATCAATTCCTGCTTCAAAGCGAAAAAAGTGCAATTTTATTAAAATATCTTGCATAAAAAAGTAAGATATGTTATATTTTAATCGAGGAGGGACTTAGCTTGCTAAGTGCCCGCCGATTTTGTTGGGCACTGCTTACAAAAGTAACAGTGCTTTTTATTTTAGATTACTCTAATAAGTAATACTAAGAATAATATGATAATCATTTGTTTTAAGAAGTTAAAATTATCTTTTTTGTTCATGAATCATCACTCCTTACCTTTCCAAAGCAAAACCCCCTGAAAAAGAAAAGGCAAGCACCGAAGACATAAGTCCCTCTATAAGAATCATACGGTGTTTAAAGCTTCAATTCCTGCTTCAAAGCGAAAAAAAATTAAATTATTAGTAAATTATTTTCCAAACAAGCAAAATATGATATCATTAATGTGGTGATAATATGGATTTACAAACATTAAACGATAAACAACAAGAAGCCGTTAATCAAACCGACGGCCCAATTTTAATATTAGCTGGGGCCGGTAGCGGTAAGACCAAAGTCTTAACCACTAAAGTAGCTCACCTCGTAAGTGATAAACATATAGACCCTCATAATATTTTAGCCATCACTTTTACTAATAAAGCCGCCAAAGAAATGAAAGATCGAGTTCTTAAAATGCTTGGCGCCAAGGCCTATCAAATCCAAATTTCGACGTTTCACTCTTTGGGTTTACTTTTTTTAAGAGAAAATTATGCCAAACTTGGTTTTGAAAAAAACTTTACTATTTTAGATAGTGATGATACGTTAACTGTTATTAAAAAAATTCTTAAAGATATGAATTTGGATCCTAAAATTTATAATCCTCGAGCGATTAGAAATAAAATAAGTGGTGCTAAAAATGAATTAATGGATGCTGAAAATTATAGTCGTTTTGCTAATACTGATTACGAACAAACCGTGACTGACATTTTCCGCAGATACGAAAAGAAAATCAAAAAAAATAACTCTGTTGATTTTGATGATTTATTAGTTCTTCCTATTAAGTTATTCAAAGAAAATCCAGAAATATTAAAGCAATATCAAGACCGTTTTCAATATATTTTAGTCGATGAATATCAAGATACTAATGAAGCCCAATATGTTTTAATCAAAATGTTAAGCGCTAAAAATCAAAATATTTGTGTTGTTGGCGATATCGACCAATCCATATATGGTTTTAGAGGGGCTAATTACCGTAATATTTTAAACTTTGAGAAAGACTATCCTAAAGCCAAAGTGATTTTATTAGAAGAAAATTATCGTTCCACAAGTAATATTTTAAATGTCGCTAATGATATTATCAAAAACAATAAAAAACGTAAGGAAAAAAACTTATGGACAAAAAATGAAGAAGGTATTAAGATAAAATATCACAGAGCCTATGATGAAAAAGATGAAGCCCATTAT
Source organism: uncultured Bacilli bacterium (assembly GCA_944358495.1). Lineage (GTDB taxonomy): Bacteria > Bacillota_I > Bacilli_A > RF39 > UBA660 > Coprosoma. The sequence continues at coordinate 8,656 of CALVRF010000042.1, read as the reverse complement.
GTTATGAGTCAAATCAAAGATTTAATTAATCATGGTGAAGAAAAATCAGGCATTGCGGTTTTATATCGAACCAATGCTCAATCACGAAACATGGAAGAAGCCTTACTTAAAGAAAATATTTCTTATAAAGTAGTTGGTAGTTTTTACTTCTATAATCGTAAAGAAATCAAAGACTTAATCAGTTATTTAAAACTTATTTATAACCCTCACGACGATGTTAGTTTAATGCGGGTAATCAACGTTCCTAAAAGGCAAATCGGACCGAAAACGTTAGAAAATCTTTCAATGAAAGCCATTACCAATGGAACTTCATTATATGAAGCCATTAGTGATGGTAAAGAACTTGGTTTCAAAAAAATTATCGAAGACATCAAAAAAGAATCTGAAGATTTATCTTTAACCGATTTAGTCGATTTAATATTAGATAAAAGTGGTATGAAAAAAGATTTAGAAAGCGAAAAAACCTTAGAAGCCGAAGTTCGCCTGGAAAACCTCGAAGAATTTAAATCAATCACTAAAAACTTTGAAGAAAACAATGGCATAATTTCCTTAGATGAATTTCTTATGGAAATCAGCCTAGTTTCTGATATCGAAGAACATAAGAATAATACCGACGTCGTTACTTTAATGACTATTCATTCTGCTAAAGGACTAGAATTTGACCATGTTTTTATCATTGGACTAGAAGAAGGACTTTTTCCGCATAATAACTCTTTAGACTCATCTGATGACCTCGAAGAAGAAAGAAGACTTTGTTATGTGGCTGTTACTAGAGCTAAGAAAACCTTAACTTTGGTCAATGCTAGACGAAGAATGCTATATGGGAATACAAACTCCAATCCACCGAGTCGTTTTATTAGTGAAATCGACCCAAAATATTTAGACATCGATACTCCTGAAGAAATATCAAAGTTTAATAAAGATGACATGATTGATAAAAATGCGACCTATAGTGTTGGCGATAAAGTTATTCACGATAAATATGGTGAAGGTATTATTGTTGGTATTGGTAATATATTAACTATTGCTTTTTCGCAGAAATATGGTATTATTAAAATAATGAAAGGTCATAAGAGCATAAGAAAGGTGGATTAAAATGATAGATGGAATTATTGAAAAATTAAATGAATGGGTAGAGCCAATTCATGCTTGGTTAGATGCTAATCACAGTAACCCTTTAATGTGGCTAGCTTTTTTCCTTATTGGACTCGCTGTATTTTTCATTACCTATAATGCTTTGCACAAAGACAAATAAAAAGGAGAAAATATGCAAGATTATACTTTAGTGGTCCTTGCCGCTGGACTAGGAAGTCGTTTTGGCGGTTTAAAACAAATCGAGCCCATTGGCCCAAATGGTGAATTTATTATTGATTATTCAATATATGATGCTATTCAAGCTGGTTTTACCAAAGTCGTGTTCGTGATTAAAAAGGAAAACGAACAAATATTTAAAGAAACAATCGATATGCGGTTGAATGGCAAGATAAAAATTGAATATGCTTTTCAAAGTTTAGATGATTTACCTGAGGGATATAGCTGCCCAAAAGAGAGAACCAAACCGTGGGGGACCGGTCATGCTTTATATAGTGCTAGACATCTAATTAATGGCCCTTTTGCTGTTATCAATGCCGATGATTTATATGGGCCAGAGGCCTATCAAGTATTAATGGATTTTCTAAAAAATAATAAAGAATTTAATCACTATGTTTCTATCGGTTATGCTGTGGAAAATACCCTATCAGCGTTTGGCGCTGTTAAAAGAGGTATTAATAAAACTGAAAACGGCATTTTAAAAGAAATTATCGAAAGCCAAGTTGGTAAACAAAATGGAGTTATTGTGGCCAAACCTTTAGACGGTCGTCCTGCTTTTACCATTAGTGATCAAGATACTGCTTCAGTGAATATGTTTGGTTTTACGGAAAAGTTCATGGAAGCTACTATAAATCGCTTCTCCGAATTTTTAAATAACCATATTGATGATTTAAATGCTGAATATTTAATGACTAATGATATTATTTCTAAAGAAATAAATGATAATAAAGCTATTATGTATGTCAAAAAAACTACAGCTAAATGGGGTGGTGTCACTTATAAAGAAGACAAAGAAAATGTAGTTAAGCAAATTAATGATTATATTAAAGACGGCACTTATCCGACTAAACTTTAAACGGCAATTTTGCCGTTTTTTCTTTACACTTTTGCTAAAAAAGTCAGTCTATGGAGAATATTACCACTTGACTATCTATCAAATATATTACTAGTAAACCGCTAGAAAACTGATTAAAAAAATAATTGTTTTGTCAATTTATTTACACATCTCTTGACAAAATTAAAAGTAAGCAAAAGGTAATATTTTATATAAATAACAAAACCACTAAGCCCACCAATTCATTGATAATTATCTTTAAACTTGATATAATAAATACTGGTGAAAATATATGATTGAAGCAAGAATGGATGAATTAATTAAATTAATCGATAAAGCCAACTACGAATATTATACTTTAGATAAACCGACTATTACTGACCAGGAATATGATAGATACATGGGCGAACTTCAAGCCCTAGAAGAAAAATACCCCGAGTTAAAAAGGGATAATTCGCCAACGACACGTGTTGGGGGCCAAGTTATCGACGAATTTAAAAAAGTTACTCACGAAATTCCGATGCTTTCTTTAGGCAATGTTTTTAACGAAGATGAAATTATGGCTTTTGATGAACGCGTCAAGAAGGTCGTCCCTAATCCTAAGTATGTCGCCGAATTAAAAATCGATGGACTTTCTGTTTCTTTAGTTTATGAAAAAGGAAAGCTAGTAAGAGCCGCCACTAGAGGCGATGGGGTTACGGGTGAAGATATTACCCATAATGCCCGAACTATTAAAAGCATTCCTTTAACCATTAAACAGCCTATCGATATCGAGGTGCGTGGTGAAATATATATGAGTAAAGCTTCATTTAAAAGATTAAATGAAAATGGCGAAAACTTCGCCAATCCTCGAAATGCTGCTGCTGGTAGTGTTAGACAACTAGATTCTAAAGTTGCCGCCTCTAGAAATTTAGACTGCTTTATTTATCACTTACCGGATCCTGAAGATTATAATATTTATACGCACTTTGATGCTTTAAAATTTATGAAAGAATTAGGTTTTGTTACTAATCCCAATAATAAGAAAATAAATGATATCAAAGAATTACTTTCCTATATTGATAATTGGACGGAAAAACGTAGTACTTTACCATATGAAATTGATGGCATTGTTATTAAAGTGAATGATATTTCTGATCAGCAAAAACTCGGCTTTACTGCCAGGACGCCAAAATGGGCTACTGCCTATAAGTTTCCCGCCGAAGAGGTTTTAACAAAAGTTAAAGATATTATTTTTACGGTTGGTCGCACTGGTCAAGTAACTCCAAGTGCCGATTTAGAGCCGGTTAGAGTTATGGGCTCTGTCATTTCTAGAGCTACCCTTCACAATGAAGATTATGTTGTTTCCAAAGATATAAGAGTTGGTGATATTGTATCAATAAAAAAAGCTGGCGACGTTATTCCTGAAGTAGTTAAAGTAATCACCGGAAGACGTGATGGTACAGAACAAAAATTTCAGATGATTGATAAGTGTCCAATTTGTCATGAACCTTTAACTAGAAAAGAAGAAGAAGCGGCTTATTATTGTACTAATGAACATTGCCCTGCCAAAAAACAAGAAAAATTGATTCATTTTACTTCCCGTCATGCCATGAATATTGAAGGCTTTGGCGACCGTATTATCGAAGATTTTTATAATTTAGGTTATTTAAAAGATTACGATGATTTTTATAATTTAAAAGACCATCAAGAAGAATTAAGAGAGTTAGAAGGTTTTGGCTCTAAAAGTATTAACAACCTTTTAACCCAAATTGAAAACAGTAAACATAACTCTTTAGAAAGATTATTATTTGCCCTATCAATAAGACATGTTGGTACTAAAACTGCCAATATTTTGGCTAAAAATTTTGGTAACTTGGATAAATTGATGAATGCTTCTTTTGAAGACATTAGCAATATTAGAGACATTGGTCCAATAATTGCTAAAAGTGTAGTTAATTATTTTAATAAACCTGAAAATCAGGAATTGATTAAACGTTTAAAAAACCATCACTTAAATATCGTATATCTTAAGGAAACTACTAGTAATGTTACTGGCTTCACCGATAAAACTTTTGTTTTAACTGGTTCTTTAGAAAGATTTACCAGAGATGAGGCTAAAGAAAAAATTGAAGCTTTAGGAGGGATTGTAACTAGCAGTGTTAGTAAGAAAACTGACGTCGTTATTGCAGGCATAGAGGCCGGCTCCAAACTACAAAAAGCTAAGGACTTAGGTATTACTGTATGGAATGAAAACACTTTTATAAATGAACTATCAAAATATTAAAAAGATATCATATTTTGATAGTTTTTTTCTAAAATATTAATGAAAGTATTTGAAAACTGTTTCAATTTGACATATTTTTAAACGTGCAATATAATAATCTCATTATTTAAAAAAGAGGCGATTAAAGATGGAGGAAATTCCAAAAAAGAACAGTAAAAAAAATAGAACCGTGGCCGGTCGAACTTTATACTTTCCCGATGGATTAACCATAACAGAATCATTACAAAAGATTGCCAATCATGGTTTTAAGATCGGTTATACTTATACAATTAATATTGATGGTGAAAGCCTAACTAGGATTGTAGCTTATAATGATAAAAAGGATATTTTATATTGCTGGGCTTCTCAAGATAAACTACCAGACCGCCGTCAATGTTTAAATAAACTTTATATCATTAGACAACGCCAAGAAGGCGAAGCTACTATTGTGAGACGTTTTGAAGAAAATTACAATAATTGTGTCCGTGGACGTATTGATTCTAGTAATAAAGTCCCGAAAAACTTTGAGCCAATCTCTATAATTGATTCTTTAAATTATTTTACTTGTGGCTGGCCTATCATTGAAGGACCAGAATCTGAACAAATAAAACGGCAGATCAAAAAAAATTATAAAGGTACTGAGCTAGAAAAAAAGTTAGAAGCATTATCACTATATAATTTATATTATTTTGACCGTGTTTACGAGCAATTTGATGACGGTTTAAAAAATATCTATGCTTATTTAAATGACCATAAGTTAGAGTTATTTTATGAGCGAATTATTCAAAAATTACAGTCTGGCGATCAATCAAACATTGACGTTGTAATTGAAATTACACAATTATTAAATATTTCTATTGACGAATTAAAAAACAAACTAACTGAATTTTTTGGAAAAGTCGTAACTCCAACGAAAATACCAATTATAAAACACTTTAAACATCATATTTACACATTGTTTCCAAATAAAAAAAGAAAATGGATTTAAGAAGATACCATTTTCTTTATTTTTTTCAAATATTCTGCTATAATGATAATTAGAATAAGGAGGAACACAAATGAATGAAGAAAAAAACAACAATCAAAGCAATGTAAACCCTGAAAATTTAAATTATAGTTTTGATTTTACTAATCAAGTAGAGCCTGAAGCACCAAAACCGGAAAACAATCCAGCTCCGTTATTTAACGAAGCTCCAAAACCTGAGCCAACTGTCGCTCCGGCACCAACTCCTGCGCCTGTTACTCCAGAACCCGCAGTAGTGCCAAATCCAGAACCAGTAGCACCACAGCCACAAGTAGCCCCTGTTAATCCAGAACCTACTATGGCTGCGCCAAAACCTGAGCCAACTATCGCTCCGGCACCAACTCCAGCACCCGTTACTCCAGAACCAGCACCAGTGACTCCAACGCCAGAATCAGCTCCTACACCTACTGTAAATGCAATGGCTCAAGAACCAGTCACACCACAAACTCAGGTTAATTCACAACCAGTCGATGTATCTGTGCCAGTGCTTGATAATGATATGCCAACTAATCAAACTAGTACAGAGGCCCCTAATAATCAAGAGCCAACCAAATCAGGGAAAAGTACAGCTGTATTTATTATTGTTTTAGTAGTTATTATTGTTGCTTTTATAGTAGCATTACCATTTCTTTTAGATATTTTGGGATAATTTTTTATCCCTTTTATTTTTGGTTAATTAATTTAAAAAAGTCTTCAATTTTCCCCGTGTTAGTACCACCATTTTTAATTTCTTGATTTAACTTTTCAAAGGCAATATTAACATTGTTTTCATTTTTTTCAAAACAATCTAAGTATAAAAAACAAATTTTATTATCTTCTTTATGATTATATAAATTAGTTAATAATTTTAATAATCTTTCGGTTTTTTCTTGTTCTAATCTTGTTTTAAATGTATCATTATGGGTTTTAACAATTTTATAGTTCAAATCGTAAATTTTTAAATCTGTACTTACATCAGCTACTTCCTCATTTTCTTCCATTAATAAAGCACTTTTATGAGAAGTTATTCCATTTTTACTTAATTTAACGGCCATCGTTCTATTGCCATCACTTACTAAAAAAGCATAATTTAAAAGGGTAATATTTATTTTTTTAAATCTTTCAGTACGGTTAAATATTTTTTCACAAAAATTTTTATCAAATTGTACCATCGAGTTCTTAAGAACTTCAAAATCGCTCTTATTAATTAAAAACAAAGGAATTTTTCGGATGTGGATGATTTCATCATTTGGGTTCCATTCATAAAAGTCGTAATATTCTTTTTGAAAATTTAGTAAAATATCATAAATGTAGCTCATTTTTTTCTCCTCCTGGTATAAAAATTACTAGAAAAATAATTAAAAGGCCAATTGGTCCAATTAGGCATTCAGCCTTACTAACAATAAAATGGGCATATTCTTCAAAATTATACCCCAAAGCCATCAAATTTAAATAACTAATTATATATACAAAACCGATTACACTAAGACCAAATCCTAATAAAAAAATAAAAAGCCTTGCCATTAATACTCACCTAATTAAGTGTATTAATGTAACTTTATATTTTGAACTTTAATTTGGAAAAATCTCATCACCTATGATATAATGATAATGGTGAGAATGATGGAATATACATTTAAAACCCTGGAGTTTGAAGGGCCTTTGGATTTGCTTTTACATTTAATTAAACAAGCAGACATTGATATTTTTGATATTAAAATAGCTGATATAACGGACCAGTATTTAAATTATATTAACCATTTAGAAAAACTTAATTTAAATATCGATAGTGAATATTTAGTTATGGCCGCAAATCTAATTGAAATGAAATCTAGAGAGTTATTGCCACCAACTGAAGATGAAGAACTGGAAGAAGAAGACCCAAAAGAAGAATTAATTAATCGTTTATTAGAATATCAAAAATATAAAGAAATCACTGCTAAATTCCAAGAATTAGAAACTAATCGCCAAGAATTATATTCCAAATTACCTAGTGTTTTAGATGAATATCATGATGATTCGTTAAAAATAAATGATGACTTAACTTTAATGGATATTATAAAAGCTTTTGAAAAATTAAAAGAAAAACAAAGTTTAGAAAAACCATTAAATACAGTTATCACCAAAAAAGAATATTCTGTCGATGTTAGAAACACCGAAATATTAAATAAATTAAAAACATCTCCAAAACTTAATTTTGAAGATTTGTTTGATTATTATACTAAAGATTATGCAGTAGTAACTTTTTTATCTATTTTAGACTTAGCCAAAAAGGGCAGTTTAACTATCACCCAAAATCATAATCTTGGTACTATTATATTACAAGCTAAGGAAGTGTAAGTATGCAACTAAAAGCCGTTTTAGAAGGCCTTTTATTTATCGTTGGTGATGAAGGGGTTTCTTTAGAAACTTTAAGAAAAGTTTTAGAAATTTCTAAAGAAGAGTTAGATGCGTTAATTTCTGAATTAAGAGATGATTATAATCAAAAATGTCATGGTTTGCAATTAGAATATTATGGTGAGAGATTAAAAATTGTGACTAAAAAAGAACATGCGGAATATTATAAAAGATTAATAGGTGAAGAAAGTAATGAACCATTAAGTCAATCTTCACTTGAAACTCTAGCAATTATCGCTTATAATGAACCAGTAACTCGAATCATGGTCGATGAAATTAGAGGTGTTAATAGCGCTCATGTCATTAAAAGATTAGTCTTTAAAAATTTGGTGAAAGAAGTTGGTAGATCAGAACTTCCTGGAAGACCCATTTTATATGGTGTTACTGATGAGTTTCTAGATTATTTTGGGCTGGCTTCGACTAAAGATTTACCTGAATTAAATTTTGATGAAGAAATTAAAGAAACTGACCTTTTTAATTCTAAATATAAAGAAGAAAATTAAAAAAATAATAAAATAGGCTACATTTATGATATAATTATATGTAGTTGCCTGCGTGGTGAAACTGGTAGACGCGTTGGACTCAAAATCCAATGGTAGCAATACCGTGCCGGTTCGAGTCCGGCCGCAGGCACCATTAAGTTTAATTACTCGGACCATTATAGTTCGAGTTTTAATATGCTTAAATATTGTTAGATTTTTTATAAGGAATAATCTTACTATTCACAGGTTAATAACTCCGTTAAATATTTTTACTAAAGATAAAACATTAAAAATTTAATAAAAAATTAAAAAAATTTTCTAGTTTTTGCAGGAATTAGGTCTTTTAATATCGTATGATACTTATAAAGAGTAAAAAGTGGGAG
>CALVRF010000041.1 GCA_944358495.1 uncultured Bacilli bacterium | reverse complement strand
ATATTAGACAAACTGCCAATTTGTCCCAATTACAAATCGCTGAATCAATCGGCATTAATCAATCAACATGGTGGGGTTATGAGCATGGTAAAACATTAATAACTTTAACAAGTTTAATTGCCCTTGCCCAAAAATATAATTACTCTATCGATTGGATTCTAGGAAGAACTAATGAATAGTAAGTCAAAAACATAAAAACCGCTTAGGCGGCTTTTATTTTTCATCAATTAATACATCTCCTGTCATTTCTTTCGGAATATCAATACTTAAAAGCTTTAGAATAGTTGGCGCAATATCCGCTAGTTTTCCATCTTTTAATTTAAAAGTTTTATCAGTAATAATAAATGGCACCAAACTAAGTGAATGTGAGGTAATTACGCTATTGTTTTCATCCAGCATATAATCACAGTTACCATGGTCTGCGGTTATAATCATAACCCCATTTAAGTCTTTGATTTTATGATAAATTTTTCCAATACAGTAATCGATTGTCTCTACGGCTTTAACTGTTGCCTCAAAAACTCCAGTATGACCAACCATATCTCCATTCGCAAAGTTTAAAATAATAACATCATATTTGTCCATTTCTTTTAATAAAGTATCAGTAATCTCATAAGCACTCATTTCTGGTTTTAAATCGTAAGTAGCCACCTTGGGGGAAGGAATTAATATTTGGGTACATCCTTCTAATTTTTCTTTATTTTCTCCATCAAAGAAATATGTAACATGCGGATACTTTTCTGTTTCAGCAATTCTAAGTTGTGTTAAATGATTTTTTTCAAGTATTTTTCCTAAATAATTTGTAATTTTTGGATGTTTAAACAAATTAGTACAAATAACGCTTTTATCTACTGGCATCATTGTTACTAATTTTAAATTTTTTAAATCTTTTCTTTCAAATTCAGAAAAACTTCTATTAGTTAAAGCCGAAAATAATTCTCTTAAACGATCAGGGCGAAAATTAAAAACTAAAATTCCATCATTATCTGTAATTTTCTTGTTACTTGCTGAAAAAGGTACGATAAATTCATCAGTAATATTATTATTATAACTTTCTTTAATTTTAGTCTCGACATTATAAATAGGTGTATCTAAAGTCATTTCGTCATAAGCTTTTTTTATTCGGTCCCAGCGATTATCTCTATCCATCGCATAATATCTACCACTTATCGTCACAATCTCTCCCAATCCAGTTTCATTAATTTTTTCTTTAAGTTTTTGAATAAAGTTTAATGATTCATGAGGTTTAGTATCTCTCCCATCGGTGAAGATGTGATAGCAAACTTCAATATTTTCGCTTTTTAAAATATCAATTATGCCAAACAAATGAGTAATATGTGAATGAATTCCTCCATCGCTTAAAAGTCCGCATATATGTAATTTTGAATGATTATCTTTCACATGTTTAATCAAACTAATTAATTCAATATTTTTTCTTAAAGCCTCATCATTAATACTATCACTAATAATATCAATAGATTGTTTAATAATCCTCCCACTACCAATATTCATGTGTCCGACTTCACTATTTCCCATTTGCCCATCTGGAAGTCCAACAAACGGTCCACTAGCTTCTAACAAACTATGCGGATACTCTTTAAATAAATAATCTAAATTGGGCGTGTTAGCATAATTAAAAGCATTACCATGATTTTCTTTTCTAACACCAACCCCATCTAAAATACAAAGTAATAAAGGTTTCATGTTTCCCCTCTTTTCTATTCTTGATACTGTTTAGCAATATCCATAACAACATTTTTATCAAATAAGCCACTTTCAAAAGAACTATTAGTAGCCGGCCCAACTACATTAATTTTTAATACCTTGGTTCCAAAAATGGGGCTAAATAGCTTTTGTTTAATGGCTACTAACTCAATATTGCTATATTTAATTAACGTTACTTTTTTGTTTAATATTCCATCGGCAATAATTATTAAATTATCATCTTTTCCAATTTGTTTAGTTTTATATTGTGCCAAAGCGATTAAAACTATTAAAGGAATTAATAATAAAGAGAAATAATTTGTAAAAGGAATTAAAACTAAGCTAATCGCAATCCACAATATTTTAGCTACCAAATAATGTCCTAAAGCTCTTTTGGGTTGATTTTGTAAAACAATTGTATTTTGATATTCGGGAATTAATTCCTCTAAAACTTTATTAACATTATGACTTTTAATATACAAGCTAATAATAGTTTTTTCTTCTTCTTGTTCACTAATACCAGCATTAACTACTTCAAAGTTATAGTAGCCTAATATTCTTGCTTGCAAAGTTTGACGAATAATAACTGCATTAATTTTACTAATCGGTAAATTATATTTATATGTCGTAAGAGCTCCATAAGATAATCTTATTTGATTGTTTTCCCTGATTACTTTAAAATTAAAATAACTAGGATAAGTTTTTGCCACACTCCAAAGTAGTGGTACTATGATAATTAAAATTGGAATAATTGTAAAAATAACTCCCGCAGTTTGGGAAGTTTCCATCATTCCCATAAGAACAATAAAATAAACAATAATTATAAATAAAATAGCAACTATATCAATGGATAACAGCATATGTCTAAATACATCCTGAGAACTATAATCAATTAAACTATCAAAATCCTCTTCCTTATTACCAGCATCCTTACCCATTCTCAATAATATTTCATTTTTAAGTTCATAAGCTTTATCTTCTTTAAAAACCAATTTGCCTTTAAAAGTCACACTATTGCTGGTATTTAAATCAATTTTTAAATTTGAAGTTCCTAGTATTTTTTCCAGAATATTTCGTGTAATATTAATTGTTGCAATATCTGATAAATGAATAGTTGTCACTTGCTTAAAAATTTTTCCTTTTTCAATAATCAAATTTTCATTATCAAAAAATAAATAAGTATTTTTCCAAGCGATAAAAAAGAAAATCCCAAAAACTATCAGTAATAAAACAATAACGATGAAACCTAAAGTAAAAGTACTAAAGCCCAGTGAAGAAATGACTGAAATAGTATTATTAATATTTTCAGCACTAAAATCATCAAGCATCTGCGTCACAATATAAAATGCTAAAACAATAATCACTAATAAACTATTAACTAATCTTTCTAAAATTATAGATGGATGCATTCTAGTTTTCATCTTTTTTATTAAGCTCCTTTTTCAATAAAGCATTAACTTTTTCACTAATATTTTTAGCTTCATCATCGTTTAAAAACTTAATATCAACCGTCCCAGCAGCTGTATAAATATTTACATTTGATAAATTAAATATGCGATCGATTGGGCCATTGCTTAATTCGATTTTTTGAACTCTTTTTATTTGAATAATAGAAGTCGTAATTAAAAACAACCCCTTTTTCACCTCGATTTTCTCATCAGTTATTAAATACTTATAACGATTATAACGGATCTTAGGAAACAAGACAATATCCAGCAGTGCCAGTAAAATAATAGCCACCGCTACCACAACCGTTATTCCTTTCCAAAAATCATTAACTTCCATATATACAAACCAAGCAATAACTAGAGTAATAATTGTAATAATTAAACCACTAACTAAAGCATTAATTCGCATAACAGTAATTCCCTTTTTGTCTAATGACTTATACATGTTTTTCAACTCCTTCGCCTTAATTATATCAAAAAAAGCCTTATTATTAAAGGCCTACATATATAGTTTTAAAATCATTTCAAAATTTAATTGTAACAATAATATAATAATACCACCTATAGCTAAAAATGGCCCAAATGGAATAATATGATCCATATTTTTCTTTAGCATAATTAACGAAATAGGAAAGCCAACAAGCGAACCTAAAAAAATAGATAATATTGTCATTGGGTAACCAAGTACTAACCCAAAGATAAACATTAACTTAATATCTCCGCCACCCATTGATTCCTTCTTAAACATAAAATCCCCAATTTTTTTAATAAAAAACATCGTTAAGAAAGCCAAAATTGCACTAATAAGTCTTCCAATGAATTTATCGGGACCATAAATAATTAGAATTTCTACCCCTAAAAGAATGCTAAAGAAAATTAAAACTGAATCTGAAATGATCATATAATTATAATCACTAACAACAATTATAATTAATAATGAAATAAAGGTTAAAGCAATAATTAATTCTAAAGAAAAACCAAAACAAAGATAGGCAATACCAAATAACAGGCCTGTTAGAAATTCAAAAACCATATAAAAAGCAGAAATTTTATTTTGGCAATGTTTACACCTACCCTTTTGAATTAAAAAGGATAAAATTGGGATTAATTCTAAAGTGCCTAATTTATGCCCACAATTTGGGCAATGACTAGCTGGATAAATTATCGATTCTCCTTTAGGCAGTCGGTAACCTATAACATTGTAAAAAGAACCAAAAATGGTTCCAAAAATAAAGAATAAAATAAAATAAACCACATCCATAACCATCACCTATTGCTGAATTGTACTATACATATTAAACATCGGAACAACGATTGAAAGTACAATAACTCCGACCATTACTGTAAGTAAAATAATCATCACCGGTTCGATAAAAGTTTTTATACGACTTACCGCATTTTTATGTAAATCTTGATAATAAGCTGCTACTTTTTCCATCATTTCTGGTAACTGTCCAGTTTTTTCACCTGTTACAATCATCTCATAAGCCGGAATTGGGAAAGCCCATTGGTCTTTAAAAGCTTCAGATACTTTGCCACCTTTTGAAATATTTGTAATTGCATTATTAATCATTTGTTTATAAATTTCATTATTACTTACCTTACTTAAAATATCCATTGTATCAGTAATAAAAACATTATGCGCTAATAAAGAAGCAAAAGTTTTTGTAAACATCGTAACTTCATTATAAATAATGACATTGCCAACTGCTGGAATATGCATAGCAAACCATTGTAAACTAGATCTAACTGACTTAACATTACGATACAAATAAATTATTATGATAAGAATAACAATAACTACTATACCAATCAAAATAGCATAATTACTTAAAAAATCACTAAGCCAAAGCACAAATAACGTAATTCCTGGTATTTGAGCCTGATCCATACTTTCATAAATTTCTACGAAGCGCGGAACAACATATAACATAATAAATAATCCAACCGCAATGGCCACAATGAAGATAATAACCGGATACATCATCGCACTAACCATCGCTTTTCTCGTAGCTTCTGACTCCGTATAATATTCTTCCATATCATCTAAAGTTTCTGGAAGTTCACCAGTCATTTCAGCAGTTTTTATCATATTAATTAATAATCTTGGAAACGCGTCACCTTGTTTTTCCAAAGCTTCGCTAAAACTTTTTCCCACTGATAAATCATAAAATACTCCGTCCAAAATCTTCTTATAATTTTTATTTTTCTGAAATTGTCTTGTCAATATTTTAACTGAATCCGCCAAAGGAATTCCTGCTTTTAAATAAGTAGACAACTGCGCTAACATGAAAATTAAATCTTTAGTTTTAAAACGCCCATGAAAACTCATATTTGGACCATGGAAAAATTGAATAGCCTTGGAAGTCCTAATACTAAAGACTTTATATCCTTCGTTAACCAAATATGAATTAACCTCTACTTTTGAAAAAGCTTCAAAATAACCTTTAATTGTTTTTCCCTCTTTATCTTCAACGACATATTCATACACCTGTTTAGTTTTGGATTTTTCTCCATCTTCATCGAAGTTGACTTTAAATTCTTCGCGCATTTTCTTTTTATTTTCTTTAGCTTTTTTAACTAATGGAATTTTGTCGGCTTTTTTTTCAATATAATTTCCAGCATTTTTCGAAGAAGCAATTACATTTTCTCCAAAATCATTTAATTTGGTCCCAAAATCTTTATTTTCTTTCTTTTTTTTCTTCGTTTTAATACTTTTCGGATTAGTAGTTAATTTGGGTTTAGAATGGAAAAAACCCAAAAATAAAGTAATAGTATATAAAGCGTGCCTCAAAAGACTAACTAAAGCTTTTGGAAAGACAGCAAGACCTTGTGCTAAATACTTAAAAAAATGGTAAACAGCTCGGCATGGAAAAAGCACAATTCTTAGTCCCATAGACACCCTCCTATTCTTTTATACATAAAATATTATACCATACTTTTTATGAATAATAAAACATTTTTTAAGAAAAACATATAATAAGTTAGAAAGGGGCGAAAAACATGAATTATTACCATCCTTATTATTTTATGACGCCAATGACAACAACCCGTCCAGGCCTTTTCGGTTTATTATCAAGAGGAGCACGAGGCTTTAATTTAAGTTCCCTCATCAATGGCACCCAAAGAACTTTAAATCTAGTAAATCAAGCAATTCCTGTTATTAAACAAGTCACGCCAGTTATGCGTAATGCTAAGACAATGTTTCGTGTCATGAATGAATTTAAAAAAGTTGACTCCCCTACAAAACCGAAAACCGATAATCAAACCCAAGAAAATTTAGACACCGAAAATACCCAATCCACCACCAACAACATATCCACTAGTGGTCCAACCTTTTTCGTTTAAAAAAGAAGCATTTTATTTTACGTGCTTCTTTATCTTTTTGATAATTAAATGATATTTTAATTTAACCAAAAACTTTTTTTCATGAATAAACTTTATTTGATATTTATTTAATAAATATCGCATATATTCTATATTGTTAATTAAAAACGGACTAACATAATTATTTATTCTTGGCCCTTGTCCATATTTATAATAACCAATAACATAGTAAAATTTATCAAATATAACCTTTTCATCTTTAATATAATAACCTTTTTTTTGTAATTTTTTTCTTAATAAAGAAACTTTATTATGGGTACAAATAACCAAATCATTGGTAATTTTTTTATTTAAAATCTTTAAAATAGTATGCGTTCCCATTCCGGAAATTATTAAGGTTTCATCAGTTAGTTCAATTCCCTCTAAGCCATCAGTTACTAAGGTTTTAACACTGACACCAGCTTTTTTAATGTTTTCTTTAGCTTTTTCTAAGCTTTTAGCTGATATATCCGTCGCTAAACATTGGCAATTTTTATTCTTTGTTAAATAAATATCTACTAAACCATGGTCGGCCCCAATATCGACAACTTTAGAATTAGGGGTTACAAAATCACAAATTGCTTGTAAACGCTTAGATAACATTAATCACCTAAATAATCCTTTAATTTACGACTACGCGATGGATGTCTTAATTTTCTTAAAGCTTTCGCCTCGATTTGTCTAATGCGTTCCCTCGTTACACCAAATAACTGGCCAACTTCTTCTAAAGTGCGAGGTCTACCATCTTCAAGTCCAAAACGCAAACGAATAACTTTTTCTTCTCTTTCTGTTAAGGTTAATAAAACTTCGGATATTTCATCTTTTAAAAGTTCATTAATTGCAAAATCCTCGGGACTCATGTTCGTTTCATCAGGAATGAAATCCCCTAAATGTGAATCATCTTCTTCGCCAATTGGTGTTTCTAAGCTAACAGGTTCTTGACTTATTTTATAAATATCTCTGATCTTTTCAACTGAAGTTCCCATTTTTTTGGACAATTCTTCTTCGGTTGGTTCTCGGTTCAATTCAAGAGTTAATTGTCTTTCTACACGTGCTAATTTATTAATAGTTTCTACCATATGAACTGGAACTCTAATTGTTCTGGCTTGGTCAGCAATTGCTCTTGTAATAGCTTGTCTAATCCACCATGTCGCATAAGTTGAAAATTTATAACCTTTCGTTACGTCAAACTTTTCAACAGCCTTCATTAAACCAATGTTTCCTTCTTGAATTAAATCCAAAAATAGCATTCCTCTACCAACATATCGTTTCGCAATACTCACTACTAGACGTAAATTGGCTTCAGCTAAGGTCGCTTTCGCTTCGGGATCACCTTCAGCAATTCTATCAGCAAGCTTTGCTTCTTCTTCATTAGTAAGTAATTTAATTTGGCCGATTTCTTTTAAATACATTCTAACCGGATCATTGATAGTTAAATCTTTAGTTAAAGACTCCGTATCATTGTGGCCATCATCTTCATCATCGCTTGGATTTTCTGAAACAACCATAATGCCGTTTTCACTTAAAGCATTATATAAGTCATCTAAAGAATCAGCATCTAATTCTAAACCTTTTAATTTATCAGCTAATTCTTCATAAGTAATTTGTCCTTTTTTCTTACCAATAGTAATTAATTCTTTTTTTCTCTCTTCAAAACTTTTTATTTCGCTAAACATTGTTACACTCCTTTTTTAAATCAATTATTTTTTGCGCAATTAAAGCCTTTTTAGTTGGGCTTACTTCTTCCTGCATTTGTTTAGTTAAACGGTTTATTTCATTTTTTATATTATGATCTTTTATCACTCTAATATAATCTTCAATTTCTTCTAAGGAATAATTATCATTTAAATTAGCCTCTTCAACTTTATTAATCGTTTTTACTAAATCATCATCGCATTCGACATAATCAATTAAATCAGCTTCATTTATAAAACCATTTTCACTATAAAACATTTTAATTTCTCTAGCCAAAAGTCGGTATTCTTTTGTCGGCATATATGTTACTTTCGCATTATACATTTTAATAACTTCTGGACTTCTTAACATATAATAAATTAAATTTCTTTCAGCTTTTTCATATTTATCGATTTTAACTTTTGGCTTATCATTACCCATTTTAATAACCGCCGGCTCTTTCATTGTTACTTTACTTAAAATCAGTTCTTCGGTAATCCCCGTCTCTTGAACAACTTTTTTAATCGTTAGTTCTCTTAATATATCGTCATCAATTTTATTGATTTCTTTAATCGCTTCATTAATGTATTTAGCTTCATCGGTCGGATTACTTAAATTTTTGCCGGTTTTCAAATATGAAAGCTTAAAATCCATCACACTAATTGGATTTTTAATGCGGTCTTCAAACTCTTTGCCATATTTCTTAATATACTCATCAGGGTCCATATTATCTTCTAATCTAATTACTTTTGGGGTAACTCCAATATTTAATAAAATATCCGCACAAGCCATTGTTGCTTTGGCTCCCGCCTCATCACCATCAAAACATAAAATGATTTCTTTAGCCATTTTTTTGATTAATAAAGCTTGTGTTTTCGTAACTGCGGTCCCCATTGTTGCAATAACATTTTTAACACCAATTGTATAAGCTCTAATGACGTCCATGAATCCTTCCATGATAATAATTTGGTTTTTTTGCCTAGCTACGTCTTTAGCCCGGTGATAATTATATAAAAGCTCGCCCTTCTTAAAAATACTGGTTTCTCTGGTGTTAAAATACTTAGAATTATCTTCGCGGTTATAAATTCGTCCACTATAAGCTACTACATTACCATCTAAATCATAAAGCGGAAACATAATACGCTCATAAAATAAATCTAAATAACCATAAGCATTTTTGTTAACTAATCCACTTTCCATAATATCTTTTTCGTCAAACTTTTTTAATAAAAGTTTTGCTAGCTTGTCCTTGGTATTTAAAGCTAGTCCAATTTGAAACTCTTTAATAATATCATCAGTAATTCCTCTATTAGCTAAATAAGTTCTTGCTTCTTTACCAGCAGCCGTATTAATGTTATTAATATAAAATTTCAGACTTAAATCATAAATATCATGTAATTTATTATGTATTTGGACTTTCGGCGTTGTTTTAACATCGACATGCATCCCGCCTATATCAGCAACTTTTTTAACGGCTTCCATAAAAGAAATATTTTCATAATCCATGATAAATTTAAATACCGTTCCTGTTGCCCCACATGAAAAACATTTATAAATCTTTTTTTCACGATTAACGCTTAAACTTGGATGGTTATCATCATGAAATGGGCAAACTCCAAAATAATTACGTCCTCGTGGTGTTAAAGTAATATAATTGGATATGATTTCAACAATATCGACACTATTACGAATTTCTGTTATTTTTTCTTGACTTAAAAATGCCATTGGTATCATACCCCCTATAAATAATATACGACAAAAGGTAGTCGATTTCCTTTTTTTTCTGACAAAAAAAACATATTTTTTGCAAATTTCCATATAATATTTAAAAAAGGAGGCTTTTTATGGCATTAAAATGGATAAAATTGGTAAGTACATTTGGTATCTTTTTTCTTTGCTTTTTAACCCATTTTATATATGAATGGTTTCCTAATACCTTATTTAGTATCTTTTTTCCCGTCAATGAAAGCATCTGGGAACATATGAAAATGTTATTCACGGCTGTTATTTTATATAGTATCATTGATTATTTAATCTTACGTTCATTCAAACAAAAAACTGATAATTTCCTAATTAATGTATTTATAACCGCCACTACTAGTATTCCTATTTTTTTAATATTATATTTACCTTTTTACTTTTTAATTGGCGAAAACATGGCTCTAAATTTAATTGTTTTATTTATTACTATAGTTATTAGTCAAATTATTAGTTATTATATTTTAAAAGCTAAAACTTATCCTAATCTAAACTTAATTAGTATTATTGGTATTATTTTAGTTTATATTATTTTTGGAATATTAACGTATTATCCCTTAACAAACGATTTATTCTTTGACCCCTCAAATGAAAAATATGGTATTAATACATATGATGTGTAATTATTTTTTTTAGTTTATAATTTTTATCAAGAAAAGAATTATCTACGGTAAAACTTTTTAGGACCATAGGTTAATACTTTTGGCTTAGATTTTATCTCTAGATAATTTTCCCTTTCAAAATCTTCCTTTTTAGCAAAAAATATATCGGCAGTATTTTCTTTTTGATTACCTTTTTGAACTCCTTTAGTTTCCTTTTTAATTTGCTCATCAGTTTCTGGTATAGAAACTGTTTTTTCTTTATCTAATAAACAGTCTTTATAATTATAAACATACTGAGCTCCAGACACTACGCAAAGCGTCGTTCCTGTATAAAGAAGTACATAAGAAATTATATTTAATATCTCAGGCAATCCTAATAAAATTCCCGCCATTCCCACCATAGTAGTGGCTGTTTTAGCTTTACCCAACTTAGAAGCTCCAATAGTTCCTTTCTTTTTACCAGCCGTTTCCTTAACGATTCCAACAATCGAATCTCTAAAAAAAGTAATATAAGGGATTAATAAAGGTATCATTCCTTGAATAGCCATAACCACTAAAACCGGCGTTACTAAAATTTTATCACCTAAAGCATCAGCCGATTTTCCAAGATTAGTGACACAATTAAATTTACGAGCTAAAAAACCATCTATTTTATCCGTAAAAGCCGATACACAAAATAAAGCCCCAACAATTAATGGTGATGCTCCTACAGCCAATAAAACAGTCGTTAAAATAGCCAAAATTATTCTAGATAAAGTTATGGCATTAGGTAAATTATAGGCTTTTTTACTAAATAATTTATC
>CALVRF010000040.1 GCA_944358495.1 uncultured Bacilli bacterium | reverse complement strand
TAATATAAAAATCTATGATTTCAATATAGATAAAATAAAGAAAGAGTGTTATAATGGTAACAAGAGGTATGACTTTGCAGCAACATTAGATTATGAAAAAAATTAGAAAAGTTTTGTGAGGAAGATAAATATATGGAGGCTTTCAAAAAAAAGTGGAAAGATTAAATGACGATGCCGAATTTAGAGCGTTTTTAAGTGAAGAAAGAGAAAAATAACTAAAAAATTCCCTTATTTCTAAAGCTCATGAAGAGGGTAAAAAAAACAAGGAATTATAAGTACGACTATAAATTTACTTAAGTTAAATATTAGTATTGACGATATAAGTAAAGCTACCAGGTTAAGTAAAGAAGAAATAAATAATTTAAAATAACTTTAAAGGCTTAAAAAAGCCTTTTTTATATACGTTTTTTGACATTTTTATTTGCTTTTGAGTGCCATTTTTGTTAAAATGAAATATGGTGATAACATGGTAAAATATGATGAAAACTCAATAAAAATACTAGAAGGATTGGAAGCTGTTAGAAAAAGGCCCGGAATGTATATTGGCTCTACAGACAAAAGAGGACTTCATCATTTAGTCTGGGAAATTGTCGATAATAGTATCGATGAAGTAATTAATGGTTATGGAAATAAAATAAAAGTTATTATTCATGCCGATGGTAGTGTTAGTGTTGAAGATCAAGGAAGAGGAGTACCAACAGGAATGCACAGTAGTGGAAAATCAACTCCCGAAGTTATCTATACTGTACTGCACGCCGGCGGTAAGTTTGAAACATCAGGTTATAAAGTATCCGGTGGTCTTCATGGTGTTGGGGCTTCTGTTGTTAATGCTTTATCTAAATGGATGGAAGTAACAACTAAAAGAGATGGGTATGAATATTTTATTCGTTTTGAAAATGGCGGACACACAACTATCCCGTTAAAGAAAGTGGGAACCACTAACCGTACCGGAACGAAAGTCCGTTTCATGCCTAATGATACAATTTTTAGTACTACAACATTTTCTTTCACCACCATTTGTGAAAGGATGCAAGAAAGTGCTTTTTTACTTAAAAATTTAACGGTTCAAGTTATCGATGAAGCTGATAAAAAAGAAGAAATATATCACTATGAAAAAGGCTTAAACTCTTTCGTTCAGTATCTAAACGAAGATAAAAAAGCTTTACATAAACCCGTAGATTTTGAAGGCATGAAAGAAGGAATTAATGTTGAATTAGCCTTTCAATATACCGATACTTATTCCGAAAATATTATTTCTTTCGTTAATAATGTTAAAACTAGTGATGGAGGGACTCATGAAGTTGGCTTAAAAACCGCCTTTACTAGAGTTTTTAACGAATATGCTCGTAGCAACAACTTTTTAAAAGCCAAAGACAAAAACTTAGAAGGGCCCGATACCAGAGAAGGTTTAACCGCCATTATTAGTTTGCAAATACCCGAAAAATTATTACAATTTGAAGGACAAACTAAAGGTAAATTAGGGACTCCAGTGGCTAGAAGTGTTGTTGATAGTATTGTTTCTGAAAAATTACAGTTTTTCTTAGAAGAAAATAAAGAAATAGCCACTAAAATATTAGAAAAAATGGTTAAATCTAAACAAGTCAGAGAGGCCGCAAGAAAAGCCAGGGATGAAGCCCGAAATGGCAAAGGAAAAGGTAAAAAAGAAAGATCATTAAGTGATAAATTAACTCCTGCTCAAAGTAAAAATCCTAAAATTAATGAATTATTCTTAGTCGAAGGAGACTCAGCTGGCGGGTCCGCTAAGCAAGGAAGAAATCGTAAATTTCAAGCTATTTTACCTTTAAGAGGAAAGGTTATAAATACCGAAAAAGCCAGACTAGAAGATATTTTAAAAAATGAAGAAATTAATACCATGATTCATACTATTGGGGCTGGAATTGGTAGTGACTTCGATATTAAAGACTGTAATTATGATAAAGTTATTATTATGACTGATGCTGATGATGATGGTGCTCATATTCAAATTCTTCTATTAACCTTTTTCTATCGTTATATGAAACCCTTAATTGAAAATGGACACTTATATATTGCTATGCCCCCATTATATGCCCTAAAAAATGGTAATAAGATTTATGGTTACGCTTGGGATGACAGTGGTGCTGAAGAGATTAGAAAAAACACCAAAGTAAAATTAGAAAAGCAAAGATATAAAGGATTAGGTGAAATGGACGCTGAACAACTATGGGAAACGACAATGGACCCCGATAGACGAAACCTTATTAAAGTTAATTTAACCGATGCTTCTTTAGCTGAAAAACGCGTAAGTATTTTAATGGGAGATAATGTCGCACCAAGAAAAGATTGGATTGAAGAAAACGTCGAATTTACTCTCGATGATGGATACATAAAGTAGGTGAAATAAATGGAAAGTATAACAAAAAAAATATATGATTACTCATTAGAAGATATCATGGGTGATAGTTTTGCTAGATATGCTAAAACCATTATTCAAGATAGAGCTTTACCCGATGTCAGAGACGGTCTAAAACCAGTTCAACGCAGAATTTTATACGCTATGTATAAGGATGGGAATACCTATGATAAACCTACTAGAAAATCCGCCAAAGCCGTCGGAAATATTATGGGATTTTATCATCCTCATGGCGATTCTAGTATTTATGATGCCATGGTTCGCATGAGTCAGTGGTGGAAAAATAATTTGTGCTATATTGAAATGCAAGGAAACAATGGTTCCATGGATGGTGATGGTCCAGCCGCTATGCGTTATACTGAAGCGCGACTTTCAAAAATTGCCGGTGAACTATTAAAAGATATTAATAAAGACACTGTTCAAATGGCTTGGAACTATGATGATTCTTTACTAGAACCCACCGTTTTACCTGCTAAATACCCAAATCTTTTAGTAAATGGCGCCACTGGAATTAGTGCTGGCTATGCCACCAATATTCCACCGCATAATTTAGGTGAAGTTATTGATGCCACGATTAAGAGAATTGATAATCCTAATTGCCGTTTAGACACCATTTTAGATATTATCAAAGGCCCTGACTTTCCAACTGGCGCTGTCGCTGAAGGTATTAAAGGAATTAGAGAAGCTTTTACAACTGGAAGAGGTAAAGTCACAATTAAGGCTAAATATACAGTAACTGGAACAAAAAATAAACGGCAAATTATTATTTCAGAAATACCTTATGAAGTTAATAAAGCTTTATTAGTCAAAAAAATCGATGACATTAGAATTGATAAAAAAGTTGATGGTATTGCCGAGGTGCGCGATGAGACTGATAGAGAAGGTCTTCAAATTGCTATTGATTTAAAAAAGGATGCCAATGAAGAGTTAATTATCAATTATTTACTTAAAAATACCGATATGATGGTTACTTATAACTATAATATGGTTGCTATTGTTAATCGCAGGCCGATGATCTTAGGCATTTTGGAAATATTAGATGCCTATATCGCACACCAAAAAGAAGTAATAACTAGAAGAACTGAATTTGATTTAAAACGTGATAAAGCGAGAATGCATATCATTGAAGGCTTAATTAAAGCATTATCTATTTTAGATGAAGTAATTAAAACTATAAGAGCTTCAAAAAATAAAGCTGATGCCATTCAAAACCTTCAAGATAAATTTGGCTTTACTAAACTACAAGCCGATGCTATTGTTACTTTACAACTATATAAATTAACTAATACCGATGTAACTGAATTACAAAATGAATTTGAAGCACTTCAAAAACAAATAACCATATGGACTCAAATTTTAGAAAATGAGGAAGCCTTAAAACACGTTATGAAAACTGAACTAAAATTAATCAAAAAAGAGTATGCCACACCAAGAAAAACTGAAATAAGAGAAGAAATAACTGAAATAAAAATCGATGAAACCGCCCTTATTCCTAAAGAAGATTGTATGGTTGTTGTTACCAATGAAGGTTATGTTAAACGAACATCTAAAAGAAGTTATATGGCTAGTGATGAAGAAACCGGTTTAAAAGATAAAGACTTTGTTACCGCCTTATATGAAGCTAATACCATGGATACTTTAATATTGTTTACTAGTTTAGGTAATTTTCTATATGTTCCTGTTTATGAACTTCCTGACTTAAAATGGAAAGACTTAGGAAAACATATTAGTAATATTATTAAGATAAGTCCTGATGAACAAGTAGTTAGTTCTTATTTAACTAGTGACTTTAATAAAACACTAAACTTTATTACTTTTACTAAAAATGGAATGGTAAAACAAACCAGTTTAGCCGACTTAAAAGTTCAAAGGTATTCTAAACCAATAACTCTAATAAAACTAAAAAATGATGATCAAGTTGTTAGTACCGAAACATCACAAAATGAAGTACTTATCGTCACTAAAAAAGGTTATGCTTTGAGATATATGACTAGTGAAGTCCCGATTACCGGTTTAAGAGGTAGCGGAGTTAAAGCTATTAATCTTAAAGATGACGAAGTTGTTGATGGTCATAGTTTTACTGATGCCCATTTCTTAGCTATAGTTACCGATAAAAATACAGCAAAAAGAATTAAATTAACTGAATTTGAAACCACCTCAAGAGCAAGAAAAGGTGTGCTTGCTATTAGAGATGTTAAAACTAACCCTTATCATATAACCCATAGTTTTATCATCAAAAATAAAGCTGAATTAGGGTTGGTTACCGACAAAATAAATTATTTAAAAGTTACTGAGTTACCAATTTGTGATCGTTATCAAACTGGTACAAATCTAACTAAAGAAAAAATAAATAATGCTTTTATCAAAACCAATATTAAGGAACCCGAAGAAATCGATATGTCTTTAGAAACGGTTGATGAAAAAATGATGACAATTGATGACTTCTTAGGTGATTTAAAAGTTGATTAAACCTAATTATTAGGTTTTTTCTTGTGTAATGAATAAAATTGTAGTATTATATATATTACGTTAAAGGAGAGATACTATGGATATACGCACTGGCCAAGCTTTAATCAGTTTTATTGAAAATATAGATGATATTATACTTTTAAGGAAATTAGCTAAAGATCTTGAGCAAGTCAAACATGAAATTAGTTATATTGAATTTGAGGATTTATTAAATAATCCCGCTAAATCTTCATTTGGCATTAGTCAAAGTCATTATTTAACTGCTTTTCTTCAAAATCCTTGCTATTTAGACTTCTTTACCCACTTGTCAAAGGTAAAAGGTTATGCCATCAATGAATCTCACAACCCTATACCTCATGACATCACTTTCAATTATTCTGACATTGTAGCTTTTATCGATGACATAACCAGTACCAATAATATTTTATCATTAAAAGAGGATTTAGAACTTTTAGCCGAAGACAAGTTAACTAAAATTTATTATCGCAAACCAGGTTTAGACTTTAGGTATTCGGTTAGTCCTAAAGCTAAAGTTTCTGCTAATGGCCTTCAAGTTTTAGATAAGCCTCCACTTATTCAATTTAAAAATGCCGATTATTTATTAACTGCTCATTATAGTGAGACAGGTTTGACTCATCAAACGGTTTTAGTTAAAAGTTTAATCTTTAATAGACAGCCATTAAAACAAATGGCTCATGAAAACTTTTTAGGAAAAAGTAATCAATGATTACTTTTTTTGTTATTCTTTAAGAAAGAAAGGAATATATTATTTTAGGGTGATACAATGGACACAAAAGAAAAATTCAAAGATTTTGTTAAAAAAAATCCCATTCTTCTAAAACATGTGAAAAACGGTGATATGACTTGGCAAAAATTTTATGAAATTTATGATATGTATGGTGAGGATGAAACTGCTTGGAACGATTATTTAAAACCAATAGCAACAGCCACAGCTACTACAGCGACCACTTCTTTTGATTTAATGAGTTTTTTTAAAAGCTTAGATTTAGACAGTATTCAAAATGGCGTTAATAGTATGCAAAGAGTTCTAGGTCTTCTTCAGGATATGACGACTAAAAAAAGTC
This sequence comes from uncultured Bacilli bacterium, assembly GCA_944358495.1. GTDB lineage: Bacteria > Bacillota_I > Bacilli_A > RF39 > UBA660 > Coprosoma. Next base: position 5,715 of record CALVRF010000040.1, on the reverse strand, counting down.
AAGATAGCGAACCTCGAAAACCAAGACCACTTTATAAACATTTTGAAGATTAATGACTTTAGATTTACAATATAAAATTAAAGAAAATGAATATTATTTGCGCCATTTAAGACAAAATTCTCATTGGTATAAGCTTTTAAATCGTAACCCTGCTAATTTCAAAGCTTTTGAAGAAGAAGTTAAAACTGTTTACAAATTGACTAAAGCTGACCGCATTTCAAAAACTTTAGATACAATTGAAATGTTAGAAAAAGTACTATCCACATTACATTAAATATGATAAAATATCCTTGGTGATATAAATGCGTGTAATAACGGGAAAATATAAAGGTAAAAAATTAGATGGTTTTAATATTCCTGGTACTAGACCAACCATGGATAGAGTTAAAGAATCACTTTTTGCTATGATCCAAAATCAAATCCCAGGTAGTATTTGCCTAGATTTATTTGCTGGTTCCGGAGCTTTAGGCATTGAAGCTTTAAGCATGGGAGCAAAAGAATGTTATTTCGTCGACCACAGTAGTGAAGCTTTGGCTATTTTAAAAAACAATACTAGAAATATTAATAATGCCTATGTTATTAGTAGTGATTATAAAAAATATTTAAAAATTACTGATAAAAAATACGATATCATTTTTTTAGATCCTCCATATCATCATAATTTATTAAATAAAGCTTTAAAATTTATTGAAGAATATAACCTTTTAAATAAAGAGGGTTTAGTCATTTGTGAATACGAAACCGAAAACCCCATTACCAATTTAACCTTAATCAAAGAAAAAAAATATGGCCCAAAAACCATAAAAATATTCCAAAAATAAAAAAATTAATTTTTTTTTGCTCTAAAAGCAGGAATTGTCCCCTTTAACGAAGTATGATAATAATGAGGGGGTGAGAAATGTTTAAAAAGTATCCTTTCATCAAACAAGAAAGTTACAAAGATTGTGGGCTTGCTTGTACAATGATGATTATTAAATATTATCGCGGTTATGTTGCTAGAAATAAATTAAGTGAAATGTTAAAATTAACCAAAAATGGTATCACAGCTTATCATATAGTAAACACTTTAAATGAATTAGGTTTCAATGCTAAAGGTATTAAACAAGATAAGCTAAATGTAACAAGTGTCCCTTTTATTGCTCATATGATAATTGATAACTCCTACTATCACTATGTTACGGTTTATAAAGTGACCAATAAATATATTTTATTAGCTGACCCAGCCGATAAAATTAAAAAGGTTAGTTTTGTTAAATTTTACGAGGAATGGACAGGCATTAATATTGTTATGCATCCAGTAAAGCCAATCGACAAAATTAAAAATACTAATTATCTGCACACATTAAAAGATTTAATTACCCCAAATATAAAGCTTATTTTCAAAATTGCTTTCATCTCAATAATTATGACCTTATCTGCAGTTATTAGTACGTTCTTTTTTCAAGCCATTATCGATGACATTAATGGTGAACACCTCAAAACTATATATATTGTATTTTTAATTCTTATACTCATAAAAATATTAACAACCTACATTCGCAATAAGCTCTTAATTAATCTAACCAACAACTTCGATAATTATTTAACCAAAAATACTTTTAAACACATAATTGAACTTCCTTATCTTTATTACCACAGTCATACCACTGGAGAAATTGTCAGTAAAATTAATGATTTGGCTAAAGCTAAAGATACACTGACTAAAGTACTATTAATTATTATGATTGATATACCTTTAACTATTTTTTCAGCCATATCACTATTATCAATCAATTCCACACTCTTTTTAATTATTTTAACAATGTTTTTATTTTATATTGTAATTGTTTTTAGTACTCGTAAAAAGCTAAATTATCAAACTTATAATAATTTAAAGCAAAAAGCCGAAATCAACTCTTATATGACGGAAAGCATCAGTGCTTTTGAAACAATTAAAGGGATTAATGCTGAAAATAGCATTAATCAAACATTTATAATTAAGTATAATGATTATTTACAAAATAGTCAAAAATTAAATAACTTTATTAATAAGATTTTGGCTTCTAATGACATCATTAGTAATATAGGACAAGTTCTAATTATTATAGTCGGCCTTATTTTAGTCCAAAATAATGAGCTTTCTTTAGGAATGTTTATTACTTATAATATTCTTACAAATTTATTTTTAGAACCCGTTAGAAATATTATCGATTTAAATTTTGAAATCAAAGAAGCAATTAATAGTATAAGAAGAGTCCTCGATTTATATGAAGATAAACAGGAAAAAAACGAAGAAGATATAAGCTTAATAAGATTTGAAAATCTTTCATTTACTTTTGATGACCAAAAATATGCTTTAAAAAACATTAATTTAACTATTATTAAGGGTGAAAAAATATTGATCACTGGTAAAAGTGGTAGTGGGAAAAGTACTTTAGTTAAACTAATCAAAGGTTATTATGCAAATTACGAGGGCAAACTTTTAATTAATGAAAAGGTAGCAACTAATAACACTAGTATTAATTTGATTTCCCAACATGAAACAATTTTTACTGGCACTATTTTAGACAATATTACTCTAAAAGGTAATAAAGATTTAAAAAATATAAAAAAAATAAGTATCCTAGAGGAGATTATTCGTGGCTATCATCTAAAAGATTACACATTACTAGAAGAAAATGGTCTTAATATATCAGGTGGCCAAAGGCAGCGCATTGCTTTAGCCAGAGCTTTGCAAAACTTCAACCTTTTGATAATTGATGAAGGTTTTAGTGGCCTCGATATTGATTTAGAAAGGAGACTTTTAAAGAACTTATTTAATAATTATTCCAATAAAACTATTATTGTAATCTCTCATCGTTTAAATAATTTAGATTTATTTGACCGTTTTATTAAATTAGATAATGGAAAAATCATTTTAGATGAGAAAAGAAAGGATCACTGATTTGAGGGGGGATGAATATAAAAATTCAACATTTAAGCAAACAAGAACTACTAACAGTTAGTGGTGGTGGCATTAGCTGGGGAGCCATTACTGGAATTGGTGCCCTTATTACTTTCATAATTGGAGTCATTGATGGCTATTTAAGGCCAGAACCATGTGAGTAATGACTTTATCTGATAAAGAATTGTTGAAAATCAAAGGGGGAGCTATAACGGCTTCATTAATTAATGCAATTGCTAGAGGCATTTCGACCATTGCCGATTTAGGCCGAAGTGTTGGAACTGCCATCAGAAGACTAGTTAGTGGAAAAATTTGCTCAATTTAAAACAGGATTTATTCCTGTTTTTTCATGTTTCCCTTGAAAATCCTATAATAACGTGTTATAATTAACTTAACTTAAGAAGGGAGGGATTTTGATGACAAAAGTAATCGTACGTAATGGGAACGTCGATGGAGCTCTCCGTGTAATGAAACAGCAAGGCATAAGAGATGGCGAATTAAAAAAGTACAAAGAAAGAGAATTAGGATATTTAAAACCCGGCGTTAAAAATAGATTAGCTAAAGCCGAAGGCAAAAAAAATGCTAGAAAAAGAGAAAGACTAGCTAATAGATATGATAGATAAAGCAGCAGAAGTGCTGTTTTTTGAAAGGAGAAGACTATGAGAAATCAAATATTAGAAGATTTAAAAACTGCTATGAAAAAACAAGATAAAGAAACATTAGCTGTTATTAGAATGGTTAAAGCGGCCATACAAATGGAAGAACTTAATACCAAAAAAGAATTAACCGACGATGAGGTTATCAATATTATTACTAAGCAAATTAAGACTAGAAAAGAATCCATTGCTGAATTTGAAAAGGGTAACCGTAAAGATTTAATCGATAAAACTAATAGTGAAATTGAAATATTAGAAAAATATTTACCAGAGCAATTAACTGATGAAGAAGCTTTGCAAATAATCGATGAAGCTTTTGAATTAATAAAACCAGAAAGTCCTAAAGATATGGGCAAAGTAATGAAAGAAATTTCTCCTAAATTAAAAGGTAAATATGATATGGGTAAAGCTAGTTCCATTATCAAAGAACGTTTAAACTAACAACAAGTTAGTTTTTATTTGCCCAAATTTTTATTATATAATATAATGGAAATATAGTTAAAAGGAGTCAAAATATGTTTATACTTTCTCAAATCGTTGGTTTTATTGCTATTATTTGCTGGATTATTAGTGTTCAATTAAGTAAAAAAAGTAAAATTATTTTATTTCAAACTATTGCTAATATCTTATATAGTGTTCAATATTTTTTATTAAATGCTATCGTTGCCGCTTTTATGAATTTAGTATCTTTTTTTAGATTAAGTATTTTTTACACTTATGAAACTAAAAATAAAAAGATACCATGGTGGTTAATGTTTTTGTTTATGTTAATTATTATTGTAATTGGTATAATTACTGTAGATACACCTTTAATGTTAATCCCCATCCTAGCAACATTGTTTTATACATATTCCTCTTGGCAAAATAATATGCAAAAATTAAGAATAATTTATATTGTAGCGGCTATTTTCTGGCTTTACTACAATTTAACAGTAGGGGCCTATGTAAGCCTTATTGGTAATACCTTAGAGATAATTTCTGGAACCAGTTCATTAATTAAATATAGGAATAAAAAAGGAAATTAACATTCAGTGATTGAATTAATTTCCTTTTTATATATCTTTTCTTACTAAATCCTTAGTTTCAAATTCTTCACCAGTTTTATTGTTTTTAAAATAAATAGTATAGTTACATAACTTAGCAATTTTTTCTAGAGTTTCAAAATCAATACTTATTTTTTCGTTTTCATAATCGGATAAAGTACTTTGACCAATATTTAACATTTTAATTAAATCAGTTTGCTTCATATTATTTTCATTTCGCATAACTTTTATAGCTTTTCCTATCATAGCTAAATAATCACCACCTATTTAAATTATTACTCAAACAGTCATTTTTTTCTTGACATATCGGAAATGCCGATATACAATGTAAATAACATATAAAATAAGAAAAAATAGTCAATAATAAAACTACTCAAAACAAATAAAACATATTGTTGCAAAATGCATAAAAATGATATAATAAAAATAAGGTGAGTATAATGAAAAATAAAAATATAATAATAATTGGACTTATAGGAATAGTAATGATAATGGCCGTAAGTTATGCGGCTTTTAATAGTGCCTTAGATATTAAAGGAACCGGAAGCATCACTAGTAATTGGAAAATAATAATTAGTAATATCGCTTTAGAAGAAAAAACTGATGGAGCTGAAGAAGTTTCTAAATCATTTGATAATTTATCAGCTAATTTTAACTTTAATTTAAATGCGCCCGGTGATAGTATTAAATATGCCGTAACGGTTTCTAATGAGGGAACTTTAAATGCAGTCTTAGATTCAATAAAAATAAACATGAATGGAACGGATATAATAAACTATACCGTTGAAGGAATAGAATCAGGAAGTCCATTAAATGTGAACGAAGATAAAACCTTTCATGTTACTTTTAAGTTTAATGAAGATGTAACAAGTATGCCTAGCGATACAAGTTTTAATCTAACCATGGAACTTAACTATTTACAAGAAGGAAATGATACCAACTTTAGTACAGCAGATACTGATACATCAGGAGAGTTAGCTATAAATAGTATAAGTTTAGAACCAGAAGAACAAAGAATAAAAGTAACAGTTAATGCTTCAAATGCCATAAAATATTATTATAGTATTGATAATAATTCATGGTATGAAAGTGA
>CALVRF010000039.1 GCA_944358495.1 uncultured Bacilli bacterium | reverse complement strand
AGAAAATATGAAAATTTCTCACATTTTAGCGTCCCTTACCCCTAGAAACTTTCATTTCTCTATTTTGTTCATGCATGCGCATTTTAATTTCATCTTCGACAAACTTAACCCTAAGTAATAAATCCCTAATGTATTTAGCATCCAAAAATTTGGCATACTTATTCACAATAATCGCTTTATATCTCTTAGTATCATCTAATACTAAAGCCAAATCACCAGACGAAGTATCATCATCAAAAGCCGTAATCAAAAACTTTAAATAAGCATTCAATTTTCTTTTCGTTTTCTTTTTCAAAACCATTTCGATCAAACTAGGCTCCACTAAAGTCATTTTACTAACCTCAATACCATCATATTTAACCTTATTACGAGGTTTGATTTTAAAACCATCTATTTGATTAAAGTCTAAATAACCTTGCATTTTTTCATTATTTTCCTTATCACAAATATAACGTTTCATCAAATCATCTCTTTTCTAATAAATCTGGTCTTCTTTCTTTAGTCCTTTTTAAACTTTCTTCATAACGAAACTCTTCAATATTTTTATGATGCCCTGACAGTAATACTGCAGGGACTTCCATTCCTCTAAAATTAACCGGCTTAGTGTAAACTGGATAATCTAATAAATTATCATTAAAAGAATCTTTTAAATGTGAATCTCTGTCAATCACTCCATCAATTAACCTAACTACACTATCCGTAACTACCATACTGGCTAATTCTCCACCAGTAAGCACGTAATCACCAATACTAATTTCCATATCTGCGAGTGTCCTTATTCTTTCATCAAAACCTTCATAATGCCCGCAAATAATAATCAAATGCTTTTCATTAGATAAATCATAGGCTTTAGCTTGTTTATATGGTTCTCCTTGTGGTGTCATCAATATAATTTTAGAATTCTTATCTTTCAAATCATCGACCGCATCAAATATTGGCTGTGGCATCAACACCATACCTTGTCCACCGCCAAAACCATAATCATCAACTTTCTTATGCTTATCAGTACTATAATTACGAATATTATGAATCTTAATTTCTACTAAGCCTTTTTCAATAGCCCTTTTAATAATTGACTGCGTTAAAAAGCCCTCAAACATTTCTGGAAAAATCGTTAAAATATCAATCTTCATCAAACAACCCCTCCAATACCTTTATCTCAATCTTTTCCAAGCTAATAGACTTAATAAAAGCTGGCACAAAAGGAATCATCTTGCCATTATCTAATACTAATAATTCTTGATTAACATTTTGATAAATTTCTTTAACCTTTCCTAATAGTTTTCCGTCACCATATACTGGTGTGCCAATTAAATCTTCGTTTAAAATGCTCGGAAATTCATAATCCTCTTGTCTAATATAAACCTTTTTCCCTTTATATTTTAACACCTCGTTAATATCATTAATACCTACAAACGTTACCATATCATAACCTTTATGAATTCGATAAGAATTAACAATAAGTTCATCATCACCAATAAACAAATGACTTCCTTTTTCAAAAACTATATCTTTATATTTAAAATTAGATAAGATTCTAACTTCACCTTTTATACCATGTGTATTTACCACTTTACCTAAATATAACAAGTTATCACCTCTTATCTAATTCATATAAAATAATGCTTGTCGCTACACCAACATTTAAGCTCTCACACTTTTCATTCATTTTAATATAAATGTATTCATCACATAAATCTAATAAATTATTTTTAACTCCGTTTCCTTCATTGCCCATTATTATAGCAAATTTATCGCTTTTGTAAACACTTTTTAACTCATTTCCTTTAGTTACCTTTGTTCCTAAAATTAAATAATTATCATCTTTTAAATCACCAATAATTTCCTCTAAATCTCCAATCACAAAATCCATATAAAATAAAAGTCCTTGACTTCCTCTAACCCCCTTAGGACTATAAATATCCGCACAGTTTTCACTTAAAATAATCGTATCAATATTAAACGCTACCGCACTGCGAATAATCGTGCCCATATTGCCAGGGTCCTGTACCTCGTCTAAAATAAGAACCCTATTACCTATTACCATATTTTCTTTTTTCGCGCATACCCCAATCATTGGTGTAACTGTATCCAAACTAGATAAACTTTTCATCACATTATCCGTTACATAACTAATTGGAACATCTAAATTCAAACTTTCATTTTCCAAAAGTAAAACTTCTTTTAAATAGCCACTTTTATAAGCTTCTAATACTAAATGCTCTCCTTCCGCCAAAAACAAACAACTTTTATCACGATATTTCTTTTGTTTTAATTTTCGTAACTCTTTAATTTTATTATTTTCTAAAGAACTATAAAGCATAATAATCACCAATTTAATTTTATCAAAAAATACTTAATGCGTCCATAGAAAAAGACTTTCAAAAACTAGAAAGTCAGTTTACCGGATACTCATAGCTAACCTTGTCATTATTAACTATAATGTTTACTTTTTCGTCATCACTAATCTTTTTATCAGTCGTGGCGTCGACAAGGTCTTTATCTTCTAAATAACCTTCTTCTTTCAATTCCCCAATAGTTATTGTTTTAGTACAACTATTAACTCCATCACTACATAGAGTAAAAACATGTGCATTCGCATAATTTTTAGCTGCCCTTTTTATTGTTTCCACTTGCATCTCATTAACGTTCTCTTCGCTATCATTAATCGTTCCTAAAACTAAAGGCGTAACAATAAGACCAATGATTCCTAAAATAACAATAACCCCTAAAAGTTCCACTAATGTAAATCCTTTTTTCACTATTATCACCACTATAATTATAAAAAACAATAAAAATTAAGTCAAGAAAAAAGCCTAGAAATCTAGACTTAATATATAGTCACAAACTCTTTAATATCTTCGGTGTCCAATTTATTACCAGTACTGTTAGTTAAACTAATAGTAATCGTAAAATCTTCCTTCGGATAATAAACAATTATTGAGGAATTCTCATCGCCAGAGGCTTCTTCGGCATCATAACGATAACCTTCTATTTCTTTTCCATCAATAGTCAATGTAAATTCTGAATCCGTGACATTTTTATAATCTCCAGAATCTTTCATTTCCTGAACTATTTCCTTATCCATCTCTTTACTATCCTTCACACTAGATAAATAAATAGAATACTGTAAAATATTATAATTATCATCATTTACATAAGTTTTAGAGGAGTTTGTACTAGCAGAAGTTTGGTAATCTGCCGGTGAATCATAAGTTACCTCAATACCACCATAAGATAAAGTCGCATCTCCCACATCACTAACTTCCCCATTCATAATTCGCATAAACCATGTTGTACTAGCCGGCACATTTACTATTAAAAAGATAACAAGGAAAACTAAAACCCCTATAAAAATCAAAATTAAATTCCCATCACCAATCGCTTTTTCTTTCTTGAGTTCTTTTTCATGCGTAATATATAGATAAAAATTACTTAAAGATAAATACAAATAAGGAATTACATAAAATAATAATATTCCGCAAGTTAAAATTGATAAAATAAGCCAAAAACTAAAACTAATAATTAATCCATAAAAACCAATACGATTACCAGAAATAATATCCATAGTTTTGCTCATTATTTCCTTATTTTTTAAATCTGGATAAGTTAAATAAACAAATGGTAATAAAATGACATAAGGAATGAATAGCAACAAAATAATTAAATTAATAAAAATGCCTGCCACAGGTATTAACCCAATAAGCCAGTAAACTAAAATCAGAGTCAAAATTACAATAAAATATAATTTAATAAACTTAGTGTTTTTAAAACAATTAAACATTTCTTGGTAATTAGCCTCTTTACCATTACTAATATTTAAAGACACTTTACTAAAACCTAAAACCACTGGAGATACTATTGTTAAAATAAGGCCAACCAAAAGATAATTTATTAAATTAATATTATAGCCATACCCCAATAATCTAGCCACTACATAAACCAGTAAGCCACTACAAATAATAGCCAAAAGTAAAACTAAAAAAGCTAAAACTAAATTACTTTTAATACTTTTTTTAGCTAATTTTTTCACACTTTTACGAACATTGTTCTTATACATATCATCACCACCATAATAAAGTTTTCTATACAAATTATATCACACTTCTCCCATTTTTTGGCTATTTATAATAGATTTAACCAAACTTCTTTATTCCATTAGAAAAGTAAACCATATAGTTTACTATCTTTAAATCTATTTATATTTTCTTTCAAAACCTTCAGTAATTGTTTTTACCTCATCTTCAGTTAAAGCTCTATCATAAACCATAGCTTCCTTTAAAACCATATGAGCAAACTCTACATGTTCTTGGTTGATTTGAGGATTAGCACCTATAAGTATTGGTGTATCAGAAGTTCCTAGAACATTTGTTTCTCCGATACCATCGACAATTCCATCAACATATATTTTAGCCATTGTTCCATCGTAAATAGTAATTACTGTATAATATTTTAAAATATCATATGTGTTCTCACTATATATCCAATAATATCGCGTGGTATCTGAATAATAACCAATGGGCAAAGCTATTAAATTATTAGACATAAAATAAATGCCACTACCACCACCATTGCCCCAGTTGGCAATTACCGTATGACGTGTTTCCCTCTGCATATTAATCTTAAAATATACAACATAACTAATACTATTTTGAAAATCATAATTGGCCAGACCTATATCAACGTAATCGTTAATTCCATCAAAGACTAATCCCTCATCAGTATATCCACTTAAATTTGTATTATCAAATCCATACATAGTTCCATCGTTATTATTATCACTTTTATCTTTTAACATAGTTAAAGTATTTTCTTCACTATCCCCTTGTCCCCAAAATAATAATTCATTAGTTGGCACTTTGCTATCGACTTCTTCTTTTATATCAATAATGTTTCCTTTAGCGGTAATATTTAAATTAGTCCTAAAAGCCGCATAACCACCTATCATTAAGAACATAAAAGTTATAATAAAAGCTATCATTATCTTTCTTTGTTTATTTTTTCTCTTTCTTCTTAATCTTCTCATAAATCATCCCACCTTGTCTAACATTCAAAATACAAGATTATTATATCACGTTTTGTCGTATTTACCTATATTTACCTTTAAAATTTATTTTTAATGGGACAATTATTTTAGGTGATAACATTGAATTTCGAAAGATTATATTTACTAAGAGAAGAGAAAGAATTAAAACAAAACGAACTTGCTTCCATTTTAAACGTTAAACAAGTCAATATATCTAATTGGGAAAACACTAAAGAAATTATTCCTTTAAATAAGCTAAATGCTTACTCCAATTATTTTAATGTAAATCTCGACTACATTGCTAAACTAAGTGACAATAAAACCTCAACTAAAAAAATTAATCTTGACAAAAAGACGATTGGTAACAATCTTAAGGCTTTGAGAAAAGAATTTAACATAACCCAAGAAGAATTAGCCAGTTTATTAAACACCTCCCACTCTACCATCAGCGCCTATGAAACTGGGAAAACTTTAATTTTAACAGCTTTCGCTTTTCAAATATGCCAAAAATATAATGTTTCTTTAGATTGGTTAGTTGGTAAAAATAGCGACCAATATCTTAATAAAAAAACTACAGAATAATTAAAATCCTGTAGTTTTTTAATTTATTTTTCTTCTTCATAATATAAAGCTCTTTTTTCAAAGAAATTATAACAGTTTTCAAATTTTACCATATCAAATTCATGAATAGAACCAGTATCTGGGTCCGAAACCACCACAACTTTATCCGAATAACCAATTAAAACCATACTGTGTAATGGGGCTCTCCAATTAACCACATCACCAGTTTCAACATCAATTCAACTTTTAGAAATATAAGGGTCTAATAACTTAATTGAAGACCACACTTGCACAGGATAACCTTTTTTAACTAAATCTAAAACTTCTTTTAAAGAAGCGCCAGTAATATTTTTTATTCCCTTTTTAAATTTATTAGCCACCTCGGCAATCGGTTTATCATAAACGCCATAACTGTACACATCGGTAGGGTCACCAACAAATTCTCGCTTTGGATTACCACCACAAAGAATTCCATCTTCTTCATAAGGTATTTTCCCTTTTCTTAAAGTCTGCGTAATTTCTTCCATCGTCACATTAACGCCATAATATTTAAGTAAAGTAAATAACGCCACTGACTCACAGCCTGTTGGATAATCTGGAAACTGATTTAAAACTGGGAAATTTGGAATAAAAGCTTCATAATTTTTACTCTTAAAATAATCATCTAAGTAGACATCTTTTAAACTATATCTAGTAGTCCCATTATAACCTTTAACCGTATGGGCACAAGCTAAAGAATTTAAAATAGCTTCTTCCGTCGCATCCGCTACCTGTTTAAAGGCATAATTAAGTTTACTATCATCAACTACTTTTACCATTCTAAAGGAGCTATCTTCATTTTTTACAATCTGATTAGCTGTCGAAAAGCCAATAACCACGTCGCCACTATCACTACCAATCGTTGAGCCCGTACGTGAAAGACCAACCGTCGCTCTTTTGATAATTCGCTTTAACTGTAGTTCACTAACCGGCAAATCCGTAGCCACTACAATCATAATTGAACCTTTACTAGCATCCATCTTTTCAGTTTTAGATTTTATCATTGAAGATACTTTCACATCATCAATTACTAAGTCGCCACCAAAGTTTGTTTGGACTAAAACGCCAATCGTATAATATTTACCATCAATTAAAGTTAAACGTGAGGCTGAGCCAATTCCACCTTTAACACGGCAACATATCGCCCCTTTACCAGCTCCAACATCACCCTCTTCAAAATTTATAGAAGCATTATTAATGGCAGCCAAAACCTCGTTTTCCCCTAACTTACGGTCTTGAATATTATTTAAAGGATAATCGTTAACCTCGCCAACGACTGGATTAATAGAAGTTAAATTAACACCATCGCGCATACAAATATCTATCATATATGACACAGCACCATCATGCACTTTTCCCGCATTAAGCGTATTCGTTAAAAATATCGGTGTTTCGATATATCCAAGTTCCTCAACTTGCACTAATCCCATCGTTTTCCCACAACCATTAATAACATAAGAAGCGGCCACACATTTATTAAGATATGGGTTACCACTATGCGGCATAATTACCGTAATTCCTGTATTATGCATCTCATCACTTAAAGTATAATGACCAACCTTCACCCCTGGAACATCAGTAATTTTATTTAACTTGCCGGTTTTACCATTACCAATAATAATCCCATAGTCTCTAATCCTCATCATATCACCTCACGAACCTGATATATTAAGTTTTTCAAACAAAGCTGATGGACAACCAATCGATTCACTATCAAACATCAAATCACTACCAATAACCTTAATGTTATTAAATAATTCAAAGAAACTAGTCGTTAAAACGCAAGGTTTAAATGCTCTAGCAATCTTTCCGTCATTGACCACAAAACCAAAAATCTGAATTGAAATTTCGCCCGTTAACGTATTAACCGCACTACCTGTTGCCATAAAATCGGTAACTATTAAACCGTTTTTCATTCCTTTAATTATTTCATCATAGCTAGTATCCCCCGGTTTAATATATAAATTGCGCACATCGATACCTCCATAGTAATTGCCCCCATTTTCCTTATTATCGATTAAAGCATTTTTATTATCATATAAATAAGTTTTTAAGACTCCATTACTTACTATTTCTTTATTAGTAGTTGGTGTCCCCTCATTATCAAAAGTTGTATACCCTGGATAATCTTTATTTAAAGGTTCCTCGATTAAAGTAAAATTTTCACCAAAAATCTTTTGATTTAATTTTCCTTTTAAAATTGATTTATCTTTATGTACTTCATCGGCACTAAAGGCCAAAAGTAACTCATCAAGCATCATACTTAAAGCCTTATTCATAAATAATACATCGTATTTACCACCATCTAAGCCATCGACATTTAATTTCAAAGTCGCCATTTCCATTAAATCAAGAAGCTTTTTTTCTAAATTATTAAAATCTAACTCTTTCATTAAAATACTTACCGATTCCGTAGCCTGATTTTCCCCATCATCACTAGTAACTTCCAAATAAACTTGATGATAACATCTACCTTTTTGTAAAATAATGTCACCATCTAATATTTCTTCATAAATATTTAAATAATAATAATGAACTAAAACATTTTTAATTAAAGGATATTTTTCTCTTAGCTTATTTAATCCTAAGATTTTATTTTTAATTAAAACAAAATCTTCGCTAGGCACCTCAAAATTAGCTAAAATATTTTTTTGGCCTTTTAAATAAACATCGTCATAATTAGTATCCGTTAGTTCAGCTTTTTCTTTTAACTCTGTAAGTAAATCATCACTTAAATAGCCACTATTACCTTTAACCGTTTTTCCTAAAATTTCGCCTTTATAATTATAGCTATTAACATTTTTAATCGTATCACTTAAAATTACACCATCAGCCATTTCTATTTTTTTAGCAAATTTCGTCTTCGAAAATATCTGAAAATTATCAAAACCAAATTCATAAGCTTTATTTAAGAAATCTTTACTATTCATCTTTACCACCCACTAATATTTTACTTACCTTAATAAATGGCTGCCCTATTGTTACAGGAATCATCCCACTATCAGAACCACAATACCCAGTTTCTAACTTTAAGTTATCTGAAACCATTTCGACATTTTTCAAAATATCTTTACCATTACCAATTAAGCTAATGCCTTTAACTCTTTTCGTAATTTTACCCTTTTCAATTAAAAATGCCTCATCTGCTGCAAAGTTAAAATCGCCAGTCGTCGGAATTACACTACCACCAAGCATTGACTTTAAATAAAATCCATAATCAACACTTTTAATCATCTCCTCAAAAGTATCGTTTCCGGCTTGTAAATAAGTATTAGTCATTCTTGATGTTGGGGCATAAGTATAATTTTCCCTTCGGCCAGAGCCCGTATATTCATGGTGCATCTTTTCCGTATGTAATTTATCAACCATATAGCTTTTCAAAACACCATTTTCAATAAGGATATTTTTCTTAGGTTCACCGCCCTCATCATCAAAAGGCACACTTCCCCAAGAACTTTCAATCGTTCCATCATCAATTAAAGTAACCTTATCACTACCAATCTTCTCGCCTAATTTATTACAAAATACACTAGCATTAATGGCCAAAGCTGTAGCTTCTAAAGCATGACCGCAAGCTTCATGGAAAATTACCGCTCCAAAACCTGGACCCATAACTACTGGGTAATATCCACCTTTAACAAAAACTGCCTCTAATTTTTCCGTAGCCGCCTTAGCGGTCTCTAAAGCTAACTCTTCTAAATTATGCTCCTTAAGTAATTCTAAACCACCTAATTTACCTAAAGTTTTATAAGCCACTTCATTATTCTCTCCATCACTACTTTTTACTTGTAAAACCAGTCTTGTATAAGGTTTATTAAATTTTACATAAGTTCCATCCGTACTAGCTACCATAACCTTTTTATTATCACAAATTAATCTAATTTCTACTTGCGTAATTAAAGGACTATAATCTCTAATAGTTTTGTTTAAATGCTTAAAAAGTTGCTTTTTCTCTTCATCATTAAATAACTTAGTATCATAATCTATATATTTTTCTTTTAACTTCAAAGGTTTTATGGTAATTTCTTTTTTACCTTTAAAACCATTAGCCATTTCCATTGTCATCGGTAAAACATCGCTTAAATTATTAGTTGAGCCAAATAAAACTTCCTCACCTTTTTTCAAGCGAACGCCCACACCTTCATCATGACTAGTTAAAACATTATCTAGTTTATTACTAGCAAAATAATAAATTTTACTGTCAGCTTTTTCATAATAAATTTCGGCAAACGAAGCACCCGTTTTCACGCCTTCATTTAAAATGTCTAAAATTTCTTCTTTATTCATATTCGCCTCCATATATTTTAGCTATTTCTTCAGCTACTTTTAAACCATCCATCGCCGATGTGGTTATTCCGCCGGCATATCCAGCCCCTTCACCGCAAGGATAAATGCCTTTAATATTGCTTTCACAACTATCATCTCTAATAATTCTAACTGGTGAACTAGTTCGGCTTTCAATACCCGCAATAATAACCTCATCATCACCAAATCCGTTAATTTTCGTATCAAAATAAAGGATTGCCTCTTTAAGGCACTTATATATATCATTAGGTAAAATTTCATTAACTAAAGCCATTTCATATTCACCTTTAAATAAAGGCTTAACCCTACCAAATTCTTTAGATAAAGTGCCTTCTTTAAAATCTTTAAATAATTGTACTGGAATCCTACCTTTACCCCACTTATAAGCCTTTTGCTCCAAAGACCTTTGAAATTCCATGCCGGCTAAAACACCCTCACCATAATCCTTAGAAGATACACTAACTACGATGGCACTATTGGCATTGTCACTGGCTCTATCATGATAACTCATCCCATTGATAGCCAGTTCATCATCCTCGGATGACGCGTTAACTACATAGCCCCCAGGACACATACAAAATGTATATACACCTCTCCCATTAATGTTCGAAGTTAATTTATAACTAGCTGTTAAATCAGCTATACCATACTGCGCCTTATTAATCATTTTTTGGGGGTGCTGGATCCTAACACCTACTGCAAACGGCTTACTTTCCATATTTAATCCTTTATCATAAAGCATTTTAAAGGTATCGCGGGCACTATGACCAATCGCCAACACCAAAACCTCGCAGTCGATAATTTCTCCATTTACCTTAATACCAATAACTCTATCATTTTTAATAACAATGTCTTCAAGTTTACTATTATATCTAAACTCTCCACCCATTTTAATAATTTTATTTCGCAAATTTTTAACCACATCTCTTAATATATCCGTTCCAATATGTGGCTTATTTAAATATAAAATTTCCTCTGGCGCGCCATTTAACACAAAAGTATCAAACACTTTTTTCATGCGAAAGCTCTTATCTTTAACTAACGTATTTAATTTACCATCAGAAAAAGTTCCTGCTCCGCCCTCGCCAAACTGCACATTAGAATTTAAATTAAGTTTGCCAGTCTGCCAAAATTCGTTAACGGTTTTTACTCTTGTATCCATATCTTCTCCGCGTTCAATTATTAACGGATGAAAGCCATTTTCTGCCAAAGCATAAGCGGTAAATAAACCAGCCGGTCCACTTCCAATAATAACTGGCCGAAAACGCAAAAATTTATCACCAGTTACCTTAAAATTATATTCTTCTCTAGGCGTTTTAACTACATCATTACTCTTATTATGGATAAAAACTTTATCTTCATTTTTAATGGATACATCAACTTCATATACATAATACAATTTATCTTTTCGGCGCGCATCTAAAGATTTTTTATTTATTTTATAATCTACAATATCCGTAACCTTTATCTTTAGTTTCTTAGCTATTTTCTCAACTAACTCTTCATTATTATCTAAATTATATTCTAATTTTACTTGTCTTACTCTAAGCATTATGACCACCTTTTCCCGAAAGCATGCCACTTATCCAAGCAAACGTCAAATTATAACCGCCACAATCACCATTTACATCTAATATTTCCCCTGCAAAATATAAATTTTTAACTATTTTTGACTCCATCGTTTTTAAATTGACTTCGGTTAAAGGAACTCCGCCCGAACACACTTGTGATTTATCAAACGAACTCATTTCAATAATTTCCAAAGTAAATTCATATAAACCCTGAGCCAAAGCATATTTTTCTTTTTTATTTAATTCATCAAAGTATTTTAACGGATTAATTTTACACTTTGTAAATAATGATTTCAAAAGTTTATAATTAAAAATCCCCTCTAATAACTGTTCAGTTGTTCTTCCGGTTACCACTTCGCTACGTTTCTCTAAATAATCTAAAACTTCATCAAGTGAATTACACCATGGCATAAAATTAATTACTACTTTAACTTGGCCACCA
>CALVRF010000038.1 GCA_944358495.1 uncultured Bacilli bacterium | reverse complement strand
AGTGTATATGAATCATACATATTAAAACTTTGAATAACTCTAGATGGGTCCACAATATTTCCTTTAGCCGTTATATTTAAATTAGTTTGAAAAGCTGCATAACCACCTACCATACAAATTATAGACTAATTTAGGCTAATAGTCAATAGACTTATTTCGTCTAATGTACAATGACGATGGAGGCTATAATATGAATAGATTAAAAGATTTAAGAGAAGATAAAGACTTAAAACAAGTAGAAATTGCCAAAATATTAGGAATCAGTCAAAGAGGATATTCCCATTATGAAACCGGGGATAATAACATTCCCACAAATATTTTAATTAAACTTGCTGACTTCTATAATACTAGCATCGATTATATTTTAGGAATTACTAATATTAAAAAACCTTATGAAAAAAATAAAAATTTATAATCTAAACAAATCTTTTTTCAAAGGTTTTTCTTTTTTTAAATAAATGATATAATTTTACTAGAAAGAAGGTATCACTATGCCAGCATGGACTATTCATGTCGCTTTAGCCCGCAAATTAAAGCCTAATGACGACCTATTCGCCTTAGGCAGTATTTTACCAGATGTTTTAGATGGCTATCTATTTCCGCCATCACATATCATCAGTAAAAACACTAGTCACTATCGTGTTGAGAAAAAAATACATCCAACATCTTTTCTTGAAGCCAATCAATATAATTTAGATAATCCAGTAGTTTTAGGTTATCTCGCCCACCTTTTAACCGATAGTTTTTATAATGAATATACCGCCAATCATCACTTTATCAAAACAGAGACTAAAACACTTATTATTTTAAATAACCAAAAGGCCATTCCTAAAACACCAAATACATTAATATTAAAACAAAGAGAATTCGCCAAATACGGTCATAAACTTGGACAACTAGGACTATTAGGTAAACCCCTTACTATTCCCCCTCAAACTTCCCAATATTTACAAGATTTACCTTTCGATTATACAAAGGAAGATATCGACATGGCCGTTCGAATAATTAATTCACTAATAAATACACCTAGTCCGCAAAATATTCCATATGAACTTTTCACTGAAGAAGAACTAGACCATGTATATAATGAATGTTACCAATATTTAGAAGATTACTTTCGGAAAATAAAAAATCGTTCGCATATTAAACATTAAAAATAGTCAATCGCTGACTATTTTATTTTTTTAGAACAATCCCTTTTAAGTAACAAATTTAACATATAAATATTATTATCCGCCACTAAAATTTGTTTTGAACCGCTAATAAGGCCTTTTTTACTAACAGCCACTATATATGAACCGGCCGTTAAATTAGTAAAAACAAAGTTTCCACATCCATTTGCTCTAACGGTAGCGATTAAAGTAGTTCCCCTATAAATAGATACTAAAGCCCCTGAAGCCACTTTAATACAAGGGTCACACTCATCAATAACCACTGTCCCAACAATCGTTGTCCCGCTAATATTCGCATTACTAATTAAAAAATTACAATTTGCCACTGGAGCCAAAGCATTAGAACAATTTAGTGGACCTGTAATATCATTACCCATTTTAAAACACCTCTCATAATAACATATGAAAGGTTTGTTTAAACGCTCGTTTGATTATCATAAAAGAAAAAACTCTTCTAAAAAAGAGTTTAATATTCAAATGGTGTCCCCTTAGGGGCTCGAACCCTAGACCCACAGATTAAGAGTCTGTTGCTCTACCAACTGAGCTAAGGAGACATTACATAGATAATTATAACACATTTTTTCAATTTTTTATATTTTTTTGTAATTTTATTTAAAATATTTTTCAAAAAAATCAAATACTTGTTAACACATTATACTATGCATTATATAATATATTGTGTTAGGAGGTAAATATGGATGCACAATTAAAAAAAGGATTTTTAGAATACTGCGTTTTAGCTGCTTTAAGAGAAAACGATTCTTATGGATATAAAATTGTTAAAGATGTATCCCAGTACATCGAAATATCCGAATCAACTCTTTACCCAATCTTAAAAAGACTAGAAAATTCAGGTTACGTTACAACCCACTCAACTGAGCATAATGGACGATTACGAAAATACTATCATATCACTAATGAAGGCAAAAAACACCTTCAAGAATTTCTAGAAACTAAAAAAGATGTTGACAAAATATACAAATTTGTGAAAGGAGAAATTATAAATGAACAAAACTGACTTTTTAGAAAAGCTTGAAAAATCACTTGATAATCTAAATAAAAAAGAAAAAGAAAAAACTATTTCTTACTATGACGAAATGATTGAAGACTTAAAAGAAGACGGTTTATCCGAAAAAGACGCCATTCAAAAAATCGGCAATCCAGAAACAATTGCTAATACAATTTTAGCCGAAGTAAAACCAAAAACACCTAAAGAAATAACTGGTAAATTAAAGGTTTTAATTATTATTTTGCTTATTTTGGGATTGCCACTTTGAGGAAGTATTGTATTAGCAATAATTGCTTTACTAATTAGTTTGCTACTATTAATTATATGTGGATACATAATAATCTGGTGTATTCCATTCACGCTTGCTATATTAAGTATGGCTAGTTTAATCCTTAGTGTTACTAGTATGATTGGTGCTTTGATCCTAATGAGTCAAAATGTTGAATTAGGAATATTTCAATTAGGATTAGGCGTTAGTTTAATGGGCGCTTTCATTCTGCTAACCTTTATTACCATAAAAATTTCAAAGCATTTTATAAACCTAACTAAAAAATTCTCAAATGCAGTAAAAAAATATTTTGGAAAAATTGTGGAGGTAAAAATATGGAAAAATTAATATTAAACAAAAACAAAATTATAATCTTTGCAATTGTTTTATTCATTATTGGTCTCATCCTCATAAGTACTTCTTTAATAATGGTAAATGGAGATATAAGCAAATACAAAACCGAAAAAACACATTGGTATCAAACCATTAAAATCACTGACAATAACAAAATTGATATCGGACTTTCTATCGGTAATAACAAAGTTATCAGTATAAATGATTAAACAGAGGCTATCCTCTGTTTTTTATAAAACAAAAATCTTCACAATAAAGCATCTTATCTTAATAACTCTAAAATTTTTTTGACAACTTTTAAAATAACCTCATTTTTATTATCTTCTCTTTTATCAAAATTAACTAAAGTATTTAAATCTGTATATTTCCCATCCAAATAAATACTCATAAAAACCTCATCATCTTTTCCAGCTATATTATGATTATCTACCCGTTTTAATTTACCAGTAATCCCTACACCAATATTACTGTTAGTAAATTCACAAATACATCTAGCCATTTCTCTAGCTACATTTTGACTATAAACAGTATATTTATCAATAACCTCTTTATTAACTCCCATTTTAATTTTAAACTCATTAGAATAAGTAACAGCACCAAACTTAAACACTTCACTAGAGCCAGCGACATTAGTAATAGCGTTCGCGAGTCCCCCACCAGTACAAGATTCCATGGTACTAATAGTCATCTTCTTCTCCGTCAAAATTTTCACAACTTCTTTTAATTCTCTCATAAATCCTCCTCATTTATTCTTACTTTAACCACGATTGGTTTATGGTCACTTATCGATAACTCCGGTAATAACACTTCTTTAATTTCCCACTTATTTGGAATAAATACATGGTCAATAGCTCCAGACTTCACGCCCTTACATGTCATAATATTTACCGGTACTCTTTTTATTCCTAATATTTTTAAATCATTAATAAACTTTTTTAAATCCTTACTACGCAATGTCATATTAAAATCACCAGTAAGAATAATCTTTTTACCCATTTTAACCAAATCATTAATTAAATAATAAATAGTCTCCAACTGTTTTTTTTTGACTTTATTATTCACATAATCCAAATGTGTATTTAAAAAAACTACATTTCCAAATACTCCTTTAGTCACAATTCGTGGGAACTGACTACCTAACCACGGTAACTTTAAAGTCTCGCCCCGCTCACTCATATCATCTTTAAAAATAATCGCATTAGTCTCATTCGTTAAACTAAAAGGAAAAAACAAGCCTATTTTTCCCAAACGACCATCACCATAAATCTTATAACCATACTCAGTTAATAAAGGTAAACAAGTTCTTAGTTTTCTTATCGTTGTTTCCTGCGTTCCTAAAATATCAATATTATTTTCCATAATAAACTTAACGAACGTAAAACAATCACTTTTTTCTTTTAACGTTTGATAAAATGCAAAAGTGTTTCTAAAATTAAAAGTCGCAATCGTTAACTCTTTCATTTTCCCACCATCTTCATCATAACACAAATCAAATAAAAAGTCATTTTAAATATTTAAGGTAAGATTCCAACCCTTCGGCTTTCATTTTACTTTTTGGAACAAATCTTAATGCCGCACTATTAATACAATAACGTTTGCCCCCCAGTTCTTCAGGACCATCATTAAACACATGGCCTAAATGATTATGGCTCTTTTTCGCCACGACTTCTGTTCGCACCATAAAATGACTAAGGTCTGTCTTTTCAGTAGTCGCCTTATCATCAATAGCTTTACTAAAAGTTGGCCACCCACAAGCTGAATAAAATTTATCGGTGGATAAAAATAATGGTTCACTCGTGTCAACATCAACATATATCCCCTCTTCAAAATTATTCCAATATTTATTTTTAAAAGCCGGTTCTGTCCCTTTTTGTTTGGTAACATAATAAGTCATCTCATCATCAAGCAAATCCTTAAATTTATAATTAGGAATATGACAATAACTAAAAGGATGTTTTTCCAAAAATTTTTGATGATATTTCTCTGCTCTTTTAAAATTCTTAAGTTTTTCAACTTCAACAACAATCGGCCTATCATATTCTTTTTGTAAATTTTCTAAAGCTTCAACAATCACTTCAACATCTTTTTTGTTAGTATAATAAATGCCTGTACGATATTGAATGCCCACATCTTCACCCTGTTTATGAAAAGAAGTTGGGTCAATAATTTTAAAATAATAATTTAAAAGGCGATTTAAAGAAATAATTTTATCATTATATACTACATGAACTGTTTCCGCATGACCACTACCATCACATACACTTTTATAATTTGGATTTTTAGTGGTTCCATTGGCATAACCTGCTTCTGTTCCAATCACACCATCAATTAAATCAAAATATTTTTGAACACCCCAAAAACATCCACCTGCAAAATATATTTCTTTCATAGCATCACCTCTATTAATATACCCACAAATTCATAATAATATTAAGTAAACATGAAATATATCTTACCACAAGCCCCACTATAAGTCAAAGAATAAAAGAAAGAAAATTAATTCTTTCTTTCATTCTGTTCTAAGAGCCTCCACTGGATCTTTTTTCGAAGCCATACTCGCTGGAATTGCTCCACCAATAATTGTTAAAATTAAACTGATTAAAATAAGTATTAAGGCATGAAACGGATTAAGTTTTGCCACGTTAGCTAATCCCGACAAGTTTTCAATAATCATATTTGTCGGAATCGTCAAAATATAAGCAATCGCTATTCCTAACAAACCAGAAAACATCCCAATAATAAAAGTTTCCGCATTAAAGACTCTTTTAATATCTTTTTTACGTGCTCCTAATGCTCTTAAAATTCCAATTTCTTTCGTTCGTTCAAGCACCGAAATATAAGTAATAATACCAATCATAATTGAAGATACCACTAATGAAATTGACGAAAAAGCTATTAAAACAACCGTAATAGCATCCATAATACTACCAGTAAGCGACGAAATCATATCCGCCATGTCGGTATATTGAACCATATCATCTTCATCTTTTCCGTTGTTATAATCATCTAAATAATCAGTAATATAATCTTTTGTATCAAAATCCTTTGGATAAATATAAATAGCTATCGGTAAAGTATCCGCTCCTAAATATCCCATCATCATATCTTTAGTATTGGTACTATTTGTTTCATCATCAAAAACTTGATTAGTTAAAATATTATAATCAACCTGTTCTTGCGCTTTAACAATAGCTGAGTTTTTATTACTACTAATCACTAAATCAACTAAACTATTAGTATAAGCTAAACCACTGCTATTAGCCACTACCTCTTTATCTTCTTTACCACGAATAATAGCTGTTACTTTAACCGTAATACTATTATCACTATTATACATTTTTTCATAATCCTGACTTGGAATAAATGTATTTCCTATCTTTTGATAATAATCATCATTTAAAATGATCTTAAATTCTTTATCCATAATATCGTCAAAACTAACCTCTTCATCACCAAAGCCTAATTGTTTTAAAGTAGAGGCGGATATTTGATTGCGGTTATTTACTTGTAAAATAATCCCTGGTTCATCATTATCCAAAGAACCAGCCAATACATCATAATTTTCCTCAATTACCCCCTCATCATCGTTAGGATTAATTGGCAAAATAGTCCACAATTGAACATCGCTATTATTATCCATTGAAAGCAAATTATATTTCCCATCACTATTTTGAGTAACTAAATTAATAGCTGTGCCTTTTTCATAAGAATATCCAGATATTTTTGACATATCCATTTTTTCAATATAATCTATATAATCATTAGTAATTTTATTATTATGAAGCATTGTATCTACCACATCATCCTGAGCGTAAACTCTCTTTTTATCAGAATACTTTTCTAAATCATCATGACCTTGTAGTTTTAACATCGTTTCTTCATCCACCTGCATCGCTTGATTAGCAATTATGATTGGCGACTGCGCTAAAGAATTTTGTTCAAAATTTTCGACTTCAATATTAAAACCATTCGATAAAGATAAAATAAGTGCAATACCAATAATACCAATGCTCGAAGCAAAAGCAGTTAAAGCAGTTCTACCCTTTTTAGTTTTAATATTATTAAATGATAATTTCAAAGCCGTTAAAAAACTCATTGACGTTTTTTTCAAAGAAAAGCTTCCATTCTTTTTTTCTTTTTCATTTAATGGCTTCGAATCATGGGTTACTTCACCATCTTTCATTTCGATAATTCTAGTAGCATATTTATTAGCTAAATCCGGATTGTGAGTGACCATAATTACTAATTTTTCTTTAGCAATCTTCTTTATCAAGTCCATAATTTGCTCACTAGTTTTCGAATCCAAAGCCCCAGTTGGTTCATCAGCTAAAATAATATCGGGATCATTAGCTAAAGCTCTAGCAATTGCTACTCTTTGCATTTGCCCACCAGAAAGTTGACTTGGCTTTTTATGAATATGATCAGCTAAGCCAACTTTTTTTAATAATTCTTTGGCTTGAACTTTCCTTTGCCTAGCAGATACACCACTTAAAGTCATTCCCATTTCTACATTATCTAAAATTGAAATATGTGGAATCAAATTATAACTTTGAAAAATAAAACCTACTGAATTATTACGATAAGCATCCCAATCACTAGCCTTAAAATTTTTCGTTGATTTACCATTAATGATTAAATCTCCACTATCATAATTATCTAAACCACCGATAATATTCAGTAATGTCGTTTTCCCACTTCCTGATGGTCCTAAGGCAGCAACAAATTCATTCTCTCTAAACTCTAAATTAATATCTTTCAATGCTTGTTGCACAAAAGAACCAGTTTTGTAACTTTTTTTTACCTTGTTAAGTTTAAGCATTTAACCACCTCATCACTTTAATTATACTCTAAACAAAGAAAAAAATCATCAAAAAAAGAACATGACATAGCTAAGCTGCTACACTCAATGTTCCCCCTTGTTTAACCATTTCAGGTACATAATCAATATACTCTTGCAAATTAGAAGTATTTATCATTATTAAATCCATATCTTGACTCGGATTCATATAAACTATATCTTCATCCGCAATTAAATCCTTTTGTTTGACCGTTGCACATTTAATCAGTGGGTACTTAAAATGGTAATCAGGCACTATCATTCCAATCAACTCACTAACTTGTAAATCGCAGCATAATAACGGTCTATAACCCTCATTAACTAATACATCGCATATTTTTTCAGCCGCCAAAAGACATTCCTTAATCGCCTCAGGCTTCTTTTCATGGTTTAAAATAAAATCATTATTCATTTCATAAACAACTAGTTTCCCAACCTGACAATCATTAAGCATTTTAAGCATTTTTGTTGCTTCCTTGGTGGCTTGTTCTAAATTAGTAGCCATCCCTGAAATAAATGATTCAACTTGAACATTTTCAGTATTTTCCCTAAGTACCTCAATATTATCTCTAAATAATCCATCACCATGCTTAACGCCAGTACAAGTAACCATAACTCGCTGATTATCCAAAGCTCTGCAATCACTTTTATCTAATGATAAATCAGCTGGAATTTTTGAAATCGTCATTAAACTAGACTCCGTCTCTTCTTTAACAATTCTTTCCTCGTTTACTTTTTTAGGCATTGGCATTCTTTGCGTTTGTACTCGATGCTTATCTACCACCACTTTACTGTTAGGCATTTGCTTAACGTTGTTATGCTCTACATTACTAACCGTAGTTGCCAAATTTTGTAAAGTAGGTGCCACATTACTAACGTTTACACTCGAAGGAGAATTGATCATAGTAGCTTGTAAATTGACATTAGAATAAGCTGATGAATTAGCAATTATTTTTTCTGGGTTATCAATCTGTACTGAAGTACTATTTACTATAATTGGTGACATTTGTTTAGTATGTAATTTCGCCATCTCAGCTCTTTGAACCTTATTATGTTGTTTAATAATTTCTTCTAAAGCGTTAGCATAAGCCACTGAGTTATAATCATTAGGAATTTGAATAACTGGATGATTACCAACTTTCACCCCATAATCTCCAACCTCTTTTATATATTTACTGTTCATAAACAAAGATCCAACTTTATCATCTAAAGCTTTTAAATAATTCTCGAATACAGCTAGCCAGGCTTGTTTCCATTCGATAATATGGGTATTTTTTTCTGGAATGACAATTTGCTTAGTTTCCTTTGCCATACTTACGAAAACAGTACGCCCCTCACTACGAATAATATCACTAAATTCTACATTCCTAAGTGCACTACTAAGGAAATGGCTAATTATGTTAAAATTGGCATCAATAACATTATTTGTCATATTATTTCCATTTTGTTGTTCCATCGTAATCACCCACATATATATTTCTATTTACATTATACATACATCAACTAGTCAAAGTCAATAAGCGTAAACAAAAAAAGGTTAAAAATTAACCTATTTCTTATTATCCTTAAACATTTCACTTAGCACTGTGCTTATAGTAGCCATGTTTTGTAATTCTGATGGAACAATAATTTTAGTCGATTGCCCATCAGCCACTTTTGTTAAAGCCTCAAAACTTTTTAATAACAAAACACTTTGATCAGCCTGAGCTTCTTTAATCATTTTAATACTTTCAGCTTCCGCTTGTTGAATTTTCAAAATAGCCTCAGCTTCACCCTCAGCAATACGAATTTGTGACTCTTTATCCGCTTCAGCACGTAAAATTGCACTTTGTTTTTCACCTTCAGCTATCAAAATACTTGATTTTTTTTCACCCTCAGCCTTCAAAATTGCTTCACGTCTTTCACGTTCTGCACGCATTTGTTTCTCCATCGCATCTTGAATATCACGTGGTGGTAAAATATTCTTAACTTCTACACGATTTATTTTAATACCCCAAGGGTCGGTAGCCTCATCTAAAATTGCTCTCATCTTTGTATTGATTACATCTCTAGATGTGAGTGTTTGGTCTAATTCTAATTCACCAATAATATTTCTAAGGGTTGTAGCTGTCAAATTTTCAATAGCTCTAAGTGGATTATCTACTCCATAAGTATATAGTTTAGGATCAGTAATTTGAAAATAAACCACTGTATCAATTTGCATAGTAACATTATCTTTGGTAATTACTGGTTGTGGTTCAAAATCTTTAACCATCTCTTTTAAACTTACAACACAAGCAACTCTATCGACAAATGGTATTTTAAAATGCAAACCATTACTCCAAGTACTAAAATAAGAACCTAATCGTTCAATCACATAACACTTTGATTGTGGCACAATCTTAATATTAGGAATTATAATAACCACAATCAACACTAAAATAACTAAAAACACTGCCATATTATTCCCCCTCTACAGTTTCAACCTTTAACTTAACGCCATTAATCTCTAATATTTTCACAGTTGCTCCAACTTTAATAGTTTCATCAGCATATGCACTCCAGCGTTTACCTTCAACCTTTACCTCTCCAGGCTGATTTTTGGTTATCTTTTCAGTAACGATCGCTTCCATTCCAATAATTCGATCTAAATTAGTTGCCTCTTTATGATGTTTTAAAGTTTTTAACAAAATTGGTCGCGTCGTCGCTAACAATACCACTCCGACAATTACAAAAATCCCAAACTGAATGATATAATTATCTGTAAAAAATGATATGATTAAAGCAATAATACCGCTAATAACAAACCAAACAGTGGTTAAGCTAGCACTCATAGCTTCTAAAATTGTTAAAATAACAATGATTAATAACCACACACCCCATTGGTCCATAAACATTCCTCCCATAATATTATACTATAACCACTAACAAAAAACAACAAAAAATGTAGACTGTTTTTTATGTCTACATTTATCTTACAATTTCACTTTTATTCCTTATCGACTTTTTTATCACTTTTTACTTCTTTAACAATACCTAATACCGTATTCAATTTTTCTTCAAACACTTTAATTTTAGTCGCTTGAGTTTTAACTTCATTTTCTAATTTTTCAATTTGCTTATTTTTCTCTTCGATTGTTGCCTTAAGGCTTGTATTTTCTTTAGTCAAAGCTTCAATTTCTTCAGTCTTTTCTTTAACAGTTGTAGTCAAAGTTTCATTCAATTTTTGTGTTTGAACTTTTTCAACTCTATCAATTTCCACTTGAGCCTTAGCCTTATCAGCTTGTTTAGTTAAATCCTCAGTAATTTTGGTATAATCTTTAGATAATTTATCAACATTTTTAGTAAACTCTTTACTAAGAGTAACAATTTTTCTATTAAGGCGTTTATTTTCTGCAGTAATTTTATTATACTGAGTAGTCCTCTTAGTATTAAATTCTTTTTCTGACAAATAACTCTTAATAGTGCTAAGCTCTGCTAACTCTTCAGGAGTTAAAGCCTCATTATTAAAATGCTGTTGCCCAAAAGTGAATGTATAATCATTATAATCAATAAATAAAGTTAAATTTTTAATATCTCTAGTTTTTGATTTATCCGGTAATTGTGGCTCAACATCAACTTCTTTGTAAATTTTATTTAACTCTTCAGCCGAATCAACGGTGCTTGGAACTTCCATGATAGGTAATTCTTCATTAATCTCATCATGAATTTGTTGTTTAATGTCATCCTCTGAAGTTTCAAGCTCTACTTCTTTTACTGGCTCAACTACATCTTCATGTTCCTCTTCAACGATCGGTTCTTCTAATTGAGTAGTTACTGGCTCATCAACCTTAACGGGTTCCTCAGTAACTGGTGTCAAATCAACAACATTCTCATTTTCCACTTTTTCGCCATCATTAGTTGTTTCATTTTCATAAATCGGTTCAAATATTGAAGACTCATCATAAATAGGTACAATAGGTTTTTCCTGAACTGGTGCAATTTCTGGCTCTTGCATTAATTCTGAAAATGCCTTTGGTGAATTATCCTCGGTTTTCGTAGATTGTAAATCATCCCATATTGCATTCATATCATCACTAGAAAGACTTACTTTTGAATCATTATCTTTATTTTTGTTATCCCCAGCAGGTACAAAAGATTCTTCTTCTTTATATTCTCCCACTGCTTTCTTTTTTCTATTTCCAAACATCTCTTTTTCAGCCCCTTCATCATTATTACTATCCTCATTCGCAGAATCATTTATCATCATATCTGCCGGCAAAGCAAATATATCACTTTCCGATATTGGTGTTACTTCTGGATTAACTGGAGTAACTATTGCATCATTATTTATCGGTGTTACATCTGGATTAACTGGAGTAACTATTGCATCATTATTTATTGGTGTTACTTCTGGATTAACTGGAGTAACTATTGCATCATTATTTATTGGTGTTACTTCTGGATTAACTGGAGTAACTATTGCATCATTATTTATTGGTGTTACTTCTGGATTAACTGGAGTAACTA
>CALVRF010000037.1 GCA_944358495.1 uncultured Bacilli bacterium | reverse complement strand
CATTTTTCTTCAAAATGCTTTAAATTTCTACAATATTTCTTTAACTATTACTCATTATTCCCCATAAAAAGTGTATCCCCGGATTTAACAGTATAAGTATTAGCACTTGTGGCTCCCCCTTCACCACTTCCAGGGACAGCTAAAACTTGACCGATTTGTAAAGTGTTACTGGTTAAGTTATTTAAAGATTTTAATTCATTAACGGTTGTATTATATTTATTGGCAATACTCCATAAACTATCTCCAGACTGGACAATATAAAAATTACCATTAGGATTATTTGGAATTGTTTGCCCATTTTCTGTAGCAATAACAGCATCAACTACTGCATTGACATAGTTTTTATAGTTGTTTTGAATTCTAGATAAATCTTCAGGATTGTCTATAAAACCATATTCAACAATAACTGGCTGAGTATTACTCCCCGTATTACGGTGAATGAAATAATAGTCTTTGGAAGTGTCGCTCGGCAGCCTTCTTTGATAAACTTTTCTCATAGTTTGACCAGCATTACCTAAAGCTTGTAAAATATTATTAGCCAAAGTGGAATCATTGCGTAATGCATAAATTACTTCAGCCCCTTCGGCTCCTTGAATGCCGGAACCGGCGGCATTAATATGATTAGAAATAATGACGACATTGGGATTGTCACCATAAGCCGCTAAAATACGATTAACTCTTTCGGTTGGCGATATGGTTTCATCGGTATCTCTAATTAAAGTCGCTTCAACACCTCTACGACGAAATTCATCATACATATACTGAGCGATTTGTAAATTTAAATCTTTTTCTTTAACTCCGCTACTACTGACCGCTCCACTATCAGTTCCACCATGTCCAGCATCAATTACCACCTCTAAATTATTCATATTTTCCCTCCTTATCTAAAATAATATATGTATAGAAGAAGAAATGGTGATGATTGACCAAAAACAAAAAAGTACTTTTAATGAAAGCACTTATTCAATATTTTTAATTCTTAAAATTCTTAAAGCATTTAATATTGCTAAAACAGAAACTCCAACATCAGCAAACACTGCCGCCCACATAGTTGCTAAACCGAAAGCACTTAACATTAAAACAATAATCTTTACCGAAATAGCGAAGATGATGTTTTGTTTGACAATTTTCATAGTTTTTCGAGAAATTTTAATAGCGGTAGCTAGTTTTGAAGGTTCATCAGTCATAATAACAACATCGGCAGCCTCAATCGCAGCATCACTGCCAAGGCCCCCCATAGCCACACCAATATCAGATAAAGCTAAAACTGGTGCATCATTAATACCATCACCAATAAACACTAATTTACTATTTGGTGCTTTTTTTCGCATAAGTTTTTCGGTCTCCGTCACTTTATCTTGAGGCAAAAGCTCGGCATGATATTCATCGATGCCTAATTTATCTGCCACTTCTTTACTAATATTTTCCTTATCGCCAGTTAACATAACGATTTTCTTTATACCATTTTCTTTAAATAAGTTAATGGCTTTATAAGCATCTTTTTTAATTTCATCAGCAATCGTAATGGTGCCGGCAAATTTATTATCAATAGCGATGTAAATAATGGTACCAATTCCCTGATTTTTAGTAAAGGTTATTTTATATTCATTCATCAGTTTTTCGTTGCCTATTAAAACAGTATGCTTATTAACCTGACTAATAAGCCCTTTCCCAGAAATCTCCTTAGTATTAGTGACTAACTTTTCATCGATTTTTTTATTATAAGCTTCTTTTATCGAAATGGAAATTGGATGATTAGAGTGGTTTTCAGCATAAGCGGCGTATCGTAATAATTCGGCCTCAGAATAACCAATAGCCTCAATCTTTCCTACTTTAAAGACTCCCTCAGTTAAGGTCCCAGTTTTATCGCAGACAATAGTTTCCGTTTGTGATAAAGCTTCTAGGTAATTACTACCTTTAACTAAAGCGCCAATTTTCGAAGCTGCCCCAATTCCTCCGAAAAAGGAAAGCGGAATTGAAATAACTAATGCACATGGACAAGATACAACTAGAAAGGATAAAGCACGATATAGCCAATCACTAAATGTGGCATTTTCTATTAATAACGGAGGAATAATTGCCAACATAATAGCAATAACAACAACAATCGGTGTATAATATTTGGCAAACTTACTAATAAAGTTTTCAGATTTGGATCTTCTAGAACTAGCATTTTCAACTAAATCTAGTATTTTACTAACAGTGGATTCAGTAAAGACTTTAGTAACTTTTACTTTTAGGATACCATCGTTATTGATAGATCCGCTTAAAACTTCATCGCCTTCTTTAACCCTTTTGGGGATAGCTTCACCGGTAAGTGCTAGAGTATTTAAAGTGGAAGTACCTTTGGTAACAATTCCATCTAGCGGTATTTTTTCTCCAGGCCTAATTAAAATAACTTCATCAACATCCACTTCTTCAGGACTAACCTTAATAATTTCTTCACGGCACACGTTAGCATAATCGGGGCGAATATCCATGAGACTAGCTATTGATTTTCGTGATTTATCAACGGCATAACTTTGAAACCATTCCCCTACTTGATAAAATAACATAACGGCCACGGCTTCTGGAAACTCACTAATACAAAAAGCTCCGATAGTGGCAATCGTCATTAAAAAGTTTTCGTCAAAGACTTTACCCCTTAAGATATTTTTTACTGCTTTTAAAATAACACTATAACCTACAATAATATATGAAATAATAAAAATTATATTATTTATTAAATGATTATTAAAGTTTATTACTGAAGTGATAACAAATAAGATTAAAGCGATTATTATTTTAATTAAACTTTTTTGCATATTTTTATTCATAATTACCCCTCGATATAAGCATCAGGTTCTTTTTTTCTGATAACTTTTTTTATTTTCTCTAAAGCTGCGTTAATATTTTCTTCTAAACATTCAAAGATTAAATTTTCCGTCATAAAACTAATAGAAACGTTATCGATAATATCGATCTTTTGCAAATGACTTTCTAATTCACTGGCGCAATTTGCGCAATCTAAACCTTTGATTTTTAATTTATATTTTTTCACATTTTCCCTTCTTTCTAATTTTTATGATGGATATGTTCTAAACCAACTTCAAATAACTGAACAATATGGTCATCATCTAAAGTATAATACACTTCTTTGCCATTTCTTCGGCATTTAACGATTCCACTTCTTCTTAAATTAGATAACTGATGTGACACTGATGATTTGGTCATATTTAAAACATTGGCTAAATCACAAACGCACATTTCTTTTTGGTCTAAGGCGAATAAAATTTTACACCTGGTGGTATCTCCAATTAGTTTAAATAAGTCAGCAAGTCGATTAAAGGTATTTTCATCTGGTATTTTGTTTAACACTTCATTAACTGCTTCTTCATGAATAATGTTACAGTCGCAAGAAAATTCATTACGGGCCATGTTCATTCCTCCTAATAATATTATATGCATAACAGTTGAATTATTTTTCAACTGTTTTAATTATAGTTGAATATATATTCAATTGTCAATATTTTTTTTAATTTTTATAGATATTTGACATATTAGTAAAATTTATTGGAAATGCTAAATATTGTATTTTCAAAGATAGAAACTATCTAAAAATGGGAAATTCATCTTAAGCAAATTTCCTATTTTGATAGGTTTTGACCTTTTCAATTTCTTAAGTTGGTCATTTGTTTTATATTTTTAAATACTTTATAGTGGTTTTTAGGAAGCATTTTAACCGCTATCGGTGTCTGCCCTTTTTCGTCTAAGGACTAGAGAGGGGGCTTTATAATTATGAAAAAGAAAGATTTTTTAATAATCGTACTTTTAATAATTATAATTTTAGGGACCTTATTTCCTCAGGGGGTTTAAGATTTTTAAAAAAAGACACCTTAGTTTGAACTAAAGTGTCTGTCCTCAATGTGGGCAGGCATTGATATGTTTCAATGCTTCCCTTTTTTTGTGAGATTATCTCACTAACTAATTTATACCATAATTTTTTTTAATTTTCAACATAAAAGTTAATTTTAACGTTTTTATGGCTATGAACTATCTAAAAATGGGAAATTCATCTTAAGCAAATTTCCTATTTTGATAGGTTTTGACCTTTTCAATTTCTAAAATTGGTCATTTGCTTTATATTTTTAAATACTTTATAGTGGTTTTTAGGAAGCATTTTAACCGCTATCGGTGTCCGCCCTTTTTCGTCTTAAGGACTAGAAAGGGGCTTTATAATTATGAAAAAGAAAGATTTTTTAATAATCGTACTTTTAATAATTATAATTTTAGGGACCTTATTTCCTCAGGGGGTTTAAGATTTTTAAAAAAAGACACCTTAGTTTGAACTAAAGTGTCTGTCCCATAACACGGGCAGACATTGATATGTTTCAATGCTTCCCTTTTTTTTGTGAGATTATCTCACTAATTAATTTATACCATAATTTTTTTTAATTTTCAATAGTTAATATACCTATACTAAATTTATTATAAAAGTGCTATAAAAGCAAATACACGAATATTTATTTTTTGCATTTACATATTTATTTATAAATGCTATACTATTTTTAGTGTTTTGTCCTTGTAGCTCAGCAGGATAGAGCAATCGCCTCCTAAGCGATAGGTCGGCAGTTCGAATCTGCCCAAGGACGCCATTTATGAAATAAATTCCCTTTGGGAATTTTTTTGTCTTAGGGCTTTAACTTGTCAAAAGATAAAAAAAAGTATATAATGTAATAAGTCAGTTTTTTATCTTAAAGAAAGGAGTTTATATGAATTTTTTGAAACCCGATGAAACCGCAGTATTTGCCTTAGGTGGACTCGGTGAAGTTGGAAAAAATATGTATTGTGTAATGCATAAAGATGAAATTGTTATTACTGATGCGGGTGTTATCTTCCCTGAGGGAGATTTAATGGGAATTGATTATGTTATTCCTGATTTTACATTTTTAAAGCAAAATGAAAGCAAAATTAAGGGGCTTTTCATTACCCACGGACATGAGGACCATATTGGTGGTATTCCATTTCTACTTCAAATGGTGGATATTCCAAATATTTATGCGCCAAATCAAGCTGTTGGACTTATTAGAAGAAAATTAGAGGATCGCGGAATTAAATACAATAACTTACATGTATATACGGAAAAAGATGTTTTTAAATATAAATATTTATCGGTAGAATTTTTTAGGACTACCCACTCTATTCCTGATTCTCATGGGATGTGTATTCATACACCTAATGGTAATGTGGTAACGACTGGAGACTTTAAATTTGATCTAACACCAATCGGGCCAATGGCTAATTTACACAAGATTGCTCATTTAGGTTCAGAGGGCGTAACTTTATTAATGAGTGATAGTACTAATGCTCTGAGCGAAGGTGTTAGTAATAGTGAATCTAAAGTTGATGAAGCTTTAGAAGAATTATTTAATCGTCATGATAGCCGTATTATTATTGCAACATTTGCTTCTAATATTTACCGTTTAAAACATATTGTAGACACCTGCAAAAGGCATGATCGTAAAATTTGTGTATTTGGTCGTAGTATGACTAATAACATTGAAATTTCGATTGAAGGCGGATATATTAAACATAAAGAGATTTTTATTACACCAGAAGAAGCTAATAAACTACCGTCTAATAAAATATGTTTATTATGTACTGGTACCCAAGGAGAACCTTTAGCCGCTTTAAGTAGAATTGCCGATGGAACATTTAGACAAATTAAATTAAGAGATGATGATGTCGTCGTATTTTCATCTTCAGCAATTCCGGGAAATGCTGTTAGTATTTCTCGAACAATAAATAAACTTTATTTAAAAGGAGTTACAGTTTATACAAATACTTCTTTAAGTGATATTCACACTAGTGGCCATGGTAATCAAGATGAGCTTAAGTTAATGCTTAGATTGGTTAAGCCAAAATATTTTATGCCATTTCATGGTGAATACCGAATGCTTAAAAAACACGCTGATTTGGCTATCGAATGCGACATTCCTAGAGAAAATACTTTCATTTTAGGTAATGGTGATGTTCTAATTATGAAAAAGGGCGAAATTAGACATGGCGGAAAAGTTCCGGCTGGTGACGTTTATGTCGATGGTAACCGTATTGGTGATATTAGTAATGCGGTGATGAAAGATCGTAAGGTAATGGCTAACGATGGTATTATTGTGGTTATTGCCAATATCGATAATAAAACTAATAAATTACTAGGTAATCCAAATATTATTACAAGAGGTTTTGTTTTAGTAAATGATAATATTGAATTATTAAAAAAATTAGAAAGATTA
Source organism: uncultured Bacilli bacterium (assembly GCA_944358495.1). Classification (GTDB taxonomy): domain Bacteria; phylum Bacillota_I; class Bacilli_A; order RF39; family UBA660; genus Coprosoma. The sequence continues at coordinate 5,857 of CALVRF010000037.1, read as the reverse complement.
AGTAAAGATGCAATAACTAAGGTAATAAAAACTGACATTAATTATTCCGAAATAAAATCAGAAATTATTAATACTATTTCTAATTATGTTAATACACACACTGGAAGAAAACCAATTATTTTACCGGTAATTATGAATGTAAAAAAGGATGTTAAAGTTGGATAACATCCTTTTATTATGAGCAGTTTTCATCATATGTATATTTATATGATTTCCCGCTCGTTGTAATGTCAACACAAACGTTTGTGATTTTTTCTCCAGTTGAAGGCTTGGTAATGTCTTTATCGATATAACCACCATCTTGTAAAGTTTTTAATTTAACACTGGTTGGTAATTTATCTTTATTATCAACTGCCCAGCTTCTCGCAGCCAAAACAATATTTTCTTCGACTTGTTTATCAGCAGTTTCTTCACCTTCTCTAATAGAACTAGTAATCGTGGGAATGATGATAAGGGCCAATAAAGATAAAAGAATAATTACACCTAATAATTCGATTAAAGTGAAACCTTTATTCATATTTTCCCTCCATTATTTGTTCTTCAATTCTTATCAACTGATTATATTTTCCTACTCTATCGGTTCTTGATAAAGAGCCAGTTTTGATTTGGCCTAAATTTAAACCAACGGCTAAATCAGCAATGGTGGTGTCTTCGGTTTCGCCACTTCGATGAGAAATAATTGTCTTATAATTATTTTCTTTAGCTAATTTTATGGTTTCTAAAGTTTCCGTAATAGTTCCTATTTGATTAACTTTTAGTAATATGGCGTTACCAGCTTTTAAATCAATGCCTTTTTGCAAATGTTTTTTATTAGTAACAAATAAATCATCACCTACTAGTTGAATTTTACTGCCATATTTTTCAGTTATTTTTTGAAAACCGTCCCAATCATTTTGGTCAACTGGGTCTTCAATAGAAATTATAGGATATTGTTGTAATAAATCTCCATAGTATTCAATTAATTCATCAGTAGTCATTTTTTTATTTTCGCCTTTTAAATAGTAATAGCCATCTTGATAAAATTCACTAGCGGCTACATCTAAAGCTAATTTAACATCTTGTCCTGGGATATAACCGGCGTTAGTTATGGCCTTAATAATGGCATCTAAAGCTTCTTTATTAGAATTAAAGTTTGGAGCGAAACCTCCTTCGTCGCCAACATTAGTATTATAGCCTTCTTCTTTTAAAACATTTTTCAAATGATGAAAAACTTCACTGCCAATTTGAACTCTAGTTTTAATATCTTTAGCCTCTGGAATAATCATAAACTCTTGAAAGTCTAAACCATTATCGGCATGCATACCACCATTTAAAATATTCATCATCGGTACTGGTAATTCTTTACCATTTCCAATATATTCATATAATTCTTTTCCAGCATCTTTACTAGCCGCTTTTAATGTGGCCATGGATACACCTAAAATGGCATTGGCACCTAAATTACTTTTATTAGGCGTGCCATCTAATTTTAGCATTGTTTCATCGATTAAGGTTTGATTAGAAGCATCCATACCAATTAACTTAGGCTTGATAATAGTATTAACATTGTTTACAGCCTTTAAAACGCCTTTGCCAAGGTATCTTTTTTCATTATCGCGAAGTTCTAAAGCTTCTCTTTCTCCAGTAGAAGCACCACTTGGAACACTGGCTCTTCCCATAATATTATTATCTAAAATAACATCAACTTCGACAGTTGGGTTGCCTCTAGAATCTAATATTTCTCTTGCTTTTATATCCTTTATTTTTGCCATATCTATTCTCCTTTACTATTTAAATTATAACATTTTTGTAGTAAAAGATAAATATTGGTAAGTGATTATAACATTTTTTGACATTAAATGATTTGCGTAAATGCATAAAATATATTATAATATGAATGCTTATGAGGTGATTTTAATGGAAATTAAAGATATATTAGAAATTAATAAAAGTAAATTAATTAATGGTAAAGATGGGGTTATTGAACACTTTACCATCAATACCAAGGACATTAAGGGTAAAACCATGTTTATTCCTTTACAAGGAAATACGGATGGTCATAATTATATTTTAGATGGAGTAAAAAATGGTATTAGTGGCTTTTTAGTGATGCCTGGGCATGATGATATTGTTAAAGAAGCTCTGAAAATCAACAAAGATTTAATAATTGTTGAAGTTCCTGACTGTCTTAAAGCTCTTCAAGATTTAGCTTTGAAAACTAGAAAAAAAATAGATGTACCGGTTATTGCTTTAACAGGAAGTTTCGGTAAAACTAGTCAAAGAGAAATGATTTATAATGTTTTAAAAACGCAGTTTAAGGTTTTAAGTACTTCAGGCAATTATAACAATCATATTGGTATGCCTCTTACTTTAGTGAATTACCAAAATGAAGATGTTATTTTATTGGAGCTTGGTTCTAATCACATAGGAGAGATTGCTTTTTTAAGGGACATATGTCGGCCAACAATTACTTTAGTTACTAATGTTGGAACGGCTCATATCGGCAATTTTAAAAGAATAAAAAATACTTTAAAAGAGAAAACTAGTATTGCGAAAGGTAGTAAATATTTCTTCCGCAATTTAGATGACAATTTACTTAAACTATGTAAAATTAAAGGACCAGAAGTTATTGATTATAGTGTTAATGAAGATGATATTAGTAATATCATTCATGGCAAAAAAAATCGTTATACAATAACGATTGCGGGTAAAAAACATAAAGTAACTATTAACAGTGATATTGATTATTTGATCAACTACTCTATTTGTGCATTTAAGATTGGTCTGCTTTTAAATATGGATATTAAAAACATTATTAAAGGAATTAATGAATTTAGATGTGCAGAAGGCCGTATGGATAAAAGAATGATTGGGAAAAACGTTTTAATAGATGACTGTTATAATGCCTCTTTTGAAACCATGATTAGTGGACTTAATTATTTTCATGATTTAAGTGGCAAAAATAAAATCGTTATTTTAGGTGATATTCTAGAGCTTGGTAAAGCCAGCAAAAGAATTCATAAAGAGATTGCTAAATACATAATTAAAAATAATTTAGAATTTAGTGAATTTCATTTAGTCGGCCCAGAAATGAAAGTAGTTTATAATATGTTAAATAAAAAAGGATACAATGTGTTTTATTATAAAAATGTCGAGGAAGTTAATCCAGATATTATGAAAAATAAATCAGTGTATTTAAAATCATCACATGGAACTGGTCTATATAAACTAGTACCTAAAAAGGAAAACTAATTATAAGGTTTTCCTTTTTATTTGGTTACTTAATTTATAATAAGTAGCATAAGTATAATAAATATTAGATATTTGTTTAAAATCATCTAGGGCATCTAATTTACCTTGACTTTCGAAATAAGATAATAATGACTGTTTTTTATTATCTAACATTTGAAAATAATTTAACCAATAATTGTGATTATAGTTATACTCTTTTTGTAAGTGGTAGGCGGCAATTTTAGGGTCGATTTTACTTGGAACAACAAACAAATCATTCATGGTACTAGCTATTTGTGGTAACAATGGGTCAGTTTGACGATAAATTTGATTATTAAAGCCATTTACTAATTTACCATCACTTAAATAACAAAAATACTGATGAAAAGTATTCAAAACTAATTGGTAATTATTTTTAACTACCCGACTACGAATAGGAAAAAGATGTTGATTGGCTTGTAACGAGGTTGGCGAAGAAGTTAATTTAGTAATGGTATAAATATCGGACTGCAAAGTATTTTGAAAACCGTTTATATAACTAAGTGCAACTACTTTATCTAAATCATCGCTAAAGTTTTCTTCTTGCATAATAAATAGTTTAAATAAAGCTTCTTCAATTTCAGCATCACTAAGACCGTCTAAATTATAAATGGCTATGGCTTTTTCTTTAATTTTTTGAAAATTTGCGCTAATATAGTTTTCATCTAAACTATTTAAATCGTAATTAGGAATTAGATTTTCTCTTTTACTCCACTCCACCTTAATCACACTCCTACTATATATATTATAGCAAAAAAGTTACCAAAATAAAATGACTAGTTTTTCTAGAAAATTTTTATTAGTTTTAAAATTTTGAAAAATAATATTAATAGACTCTTATCACGACATATTATAAACGCTAGTTATAAAAACCAATGGAATTTCTACTGTTTTTGCATTCAAAGCATATCGCAATAAACTATAATTACTTATTATTTTTTATAATAGAACCGTGACGATTAATCACGATTTAGCTGATTTATCGAATTTCAATTCAGAGATATTTTGAATATCAATTCCTAATTCTTTATACAGTTGAGCGGTGTTAAGAGAAACTATTCTATATTCCGACAATTCCAATAATTCTAATAATTCTAAAATAATCTCATTATCATCACATTCAATTTCCATATAAGGATTTAATTTCGGCCAAATATCAATTTCTATTTCAGCAGTCTTATAAATATAACTCTTACGTATTTTTTCTTGATAATTTCTTCTGGCTAATCCCATGCTTTCTAATAAAAGATTAGTCTCAGAAAAAGAAGAAACTCCTATTTCCACCTCAAAAACGTTTTGAATTTGGCTTGTTTTCTTGTTAAAAACGTGCTTAAGTGTTAATTCTATTTTATCATTTGACTGACGTAGTCTAAGCCATTTATTAGGGTTTATTAGATTTTCTTTAAATATTTTTTCCATAAACTCGTCATTTAAAATTAAACGCAATCTATTTTTGGGTAATTTTACTATATCTAATAGATTATCAATACCATATTTATGACAAATGTGTTCTATTTTAGCATCGGGTAATAAATCTTCAAGTTCAACTAATAAAGTCTTAAGCCGAGTTAAACTAGTATTAAATAATAAAGCGTTTTCGGCCTTTAATAATTCTACCAGCTCTAAATATCGATAATATAAAGTGGGTATATCATATGTATATATTTTTTGATTTTTTTCTCCTTTAAACGTTGCTCCAATTTTTTGCAGTTTTTGTTCTATGTCTTCGACAACAATATCTAATACTTTTATTTCTTTTTCTAGCTTTGCCATTTTTCAGCTCCTTATATTAATTATTTTTTATAAATAGCTTCTTTTATAAAATATGTTTTTTAATAAGTTTCATAGTTTTTTGGCTATATTCTTCATCTAGCAGAGGATTGTGTAAATTAGTATCCAAAGAAACTAGCTCAATATTATCTTTTCGTTCTGATAATTCTCTTAAATATTCCTGCGGAATAAAAATATCACCTTTAGAGAAAATTATCAAAGTCGGAACATTAATTTTCTCAATAGCCATAGCAGCTAAAGGCTGCGTATACTTAAAAAATTTAAAAGCATGCACTACATCTTCGGTAAATTCTCGGCGGACTTGAGAAGATGCATCTTTTTGAGCTTTTGCTTGAATTTCTAATTCTTCGTCACTATAATCACCAAATTCTGGCGATATTAAAACTAAACTTCTGATTCTTTCTATTTTTTTGGCGGTTAAAACACCTAAGTTACATCCCATCGAGTGGCATATAAAATTAACATCGGTAGCTCTTTCATTAATCTTTTGACTTAATTTTTCAAGTGAATCTAGAGTAATCGTACCATAATCGTCAAAAGCAATATCTAAATCAAAACCATTTTCTACTCCCATTTTTTGAACATCTTCTAGTTCTTTTTTATCAGCCGAAAGCCCTTTAAAAAATAAATTATATGACATAAGTATAACCTCCCTTAAGGTTAGTATATCATATAATTTAATAGATTTAAAAATAAAAAAGAGTTATCAAATAAGATAATTCCTTTTTAAATAACTAAAATGGCGTCCCCGATAGGATTCGAACCTATGACCCACGCCTTAGAAGGGCGTTGCTCTATCCAGCTGAGCTACGGAGAC
>CALVRF010000036.1 GCA_944358495.1 uncultured Bacilli bacterium | reverse complement strand
TCAATGTTTCACGTGAAACTATAAAAATGCTGTGGAAAACATAAATATTAATTTGCTTTTTTTCCCTAAATAATATATATTGTTAGTGGCACAACATTTATATCTGAATCAGGTCAGGATCGGAAGATAGCAGCCTTAAGGATCTCTAAATGTGTGTGCCTTTTATTTGGGTGATATTATGAATAAATTTATGGAAATAGCTTTTAAAGAAGCAAAAAAATCAACAAAACATGGTGATGTACCAGTTGGAGCAGTTATTGTAGAAAATGAAAAGATAATAGCTAAAGCCCATAATACAAAAGAAAAAACTAAATTAGTTACTAGGCATGCCGAAATAAATGCTGTGGAAAAAGCTTGCAAAAAAAAGCAAAGTTGGTATTTAAATGAATGTATTATGTATGTTACCTTAGAACCATGTAAAATGTGCATAGGAGCCATTGAACATGCACGAATAAAAAAAATAATATATGCAGCTCCTCGTAAAAAAAAAGAAAGCCTTAAAACTCCTATAATGATTCAAGGAGAAGGCATAGAAAACTCTGGGAAACTGCTCAAAAGTTTTTTTAAAAAAAGAAGAAAATAGTGTAAAGCCGTTTTCTTTTATTGTGGATAAATGATATAATTATATATAGCTTTAGAAGGTGATAATATGTATCAAGCTTTATATAGAAAATACCGTCCCAAGACCTTAGACGAAATAGGTGGTCAAGATACAATCGTCAAAATAATTCAAAATTCAATCAAAAATAATCGCATTAATCATGCTTATTTGTTTGCCGGACCGCGAGGAACAGGAAAAACCAGTATAGCCAAGATTTTTGCCAAAATGGTGAACTGTGAACGACTCTTGAATGGGAATCCTTGTGGAAAATGTCCAAGTTGTTTACAACAAAACAATAGTGATATTATTGAAATAGATGCTGCATCTAATAATGGAGTCGATGAAATTAGAGAATTAAGAAACAAAGTTAATCTAGTTCCATCATATGGGAAATATAAAGTTTATATCATTGATGAAGTTCATATGCTTACAACTGGGGCTTTTAATGCCTTATTAAAGACTTTAGAAGAGCCCCCAGCCCATATAATTTTTATTTTAGCTACTACTGATCCACATAAAATACCGGAAACAATTTTATCACGTTGTCAAAGATTAGATTTTAAGAAAATAAGTGATACTAGCATTGTTAATCGTTTAAAAGAAATAGCCGAAAAGGAAAATATCGATATTGAAGAAGATGCTCTAAAAGAAATTGCTCGCTTATCTGATGGTGGCATGCGTGATTCTATCGGTATGTTAGATCAAGCTTATGCTTATGCTAATGATAAAATTACTGCTAAAGATATTCACGATATTAATGGTACCATTACTGCCGCTGACTTAAAGGACTTAATTAATGTAATATCTACAAGGAAAATAAAGGAAATCTTTGAAATGTTAGATAAGTACAATTCCAACGGTAAGAATTTTGTAAAGTTAACCGAAGAAATAATTACCTTCATGCGAAATGTTTTATTATGTAAAAATGCCCATGAATATTTTACTCAAATAAATAATCATGTGGAAAACTACGAAAACATTTCCCAAACAATGGATACTCAGGAAATATTAAAATATATTGAAATATTAAATCAAACTTTATTAGAAATGAAGAATACCAATAATACTAAGTTATTATTGGAATTAGCCATAATAAAAATTCTTGATAATCCAGAAAGCGAACAAACATCTAAAAAAAGCGAACAAACATCTAAAAAAAGCGAACAAACCGTTGTAAAACACGAACAAAATGTGGAAAAATCAATAGAAATTGTGGAAAACTTCCAAGAATCTTTGAGTTCTAGACAGCACATAGAAAAAAACATTCTACCAAAGTCAATGATTGTAAACAAAGAAGTTCAAAATAATGTTAATTTTAATAATATTGTGGTAGAAAAAAATAGGACAATGACTGTAGATGGAAGGAAAGAACTAGAACATATCCAAGAAATTAGAATAAATAACACTTTAGCAAATTTTTCTAAAAAGCATATGCAAGAAATAAAGTCAAAATTAAACAGTTTAAATGATTATTTACTAGATCCTGATATCAGTACTTATGCTTCTATCATCTTAGATGGTACTTTAAAAGCCGCTAGCGACACCAATTTAATTTTTGTGTATAAAACAACACGCACTACTAATCTATTTAATGAAAATATTTTAAATGTGGAAAAAACTATAGAAAAAGTTTTAAATAAAGATTATAAAGTTATTGCCACAAACATCGATAACTGGGAAACAATCAAAAATGAATTTAATAGTAAAAAGAAAAGTTATAATTATATTGAAGAAGATTTTAACATTGAAAATCTTTATGAAAAAGAAGAAGAAAATGAAGAATTTGCCGATTTTAAAGATATAATAGAATATAGTTAGAAAGAAGGAGAAAAAATGAATATTCAAGCAATGATGAAACAAGCTCAAAAAATGCAAAAAGACATGATGAATGCTAAGAAAGAAATAGATGAAACTATCTTTGAAGGGAAATCATCACTAATTACTGTTGAAATGAAAGGAACTAAAGAAATAACTAAAGTTAAAATTGCTGCTGAAAGTATTGAAAGTGATGAAATTGAAATGCTAGAAGATATGATTTTAGTAGCCGTAAATGAAGCCGGTAAAAAAGTGGATGCTGCCACTGAGCAAAAAATGGGCAAATATACTAAAGGAATGCCAGGGTTATTCTAATGTATCCACAAACTATCAATAATCTAATTGAATGTTTTAAAAAATTTCCAGGAATTGGGGAAAAAACTGCAGAACGTTTGGCCCTTTCATGTTTAAATATGGAAGACGAAATGATAGAACTGTTCGTCAAATCCTTAAAAGATAGTAAGACAAAAATCAAAACATGCGAAAAATGTGGAAATCTTTCTGAAGATACCCTTTGCGATATTTGTAAAGATAAGTCTCGCGATTCCAGTATTTTATGTGTTGTCGAAGAAAGTAAAAATATTGTTTTGTTTGAAAAAATAGGAACATTTAACGGTCGCTATCACGTCTTAGGTGGATTAATATCTCCATTAGACGGTATTAATCCAGAAGATATTAATATATCTTCGTTAATAAAACGTATTAAAGCCGAAAATATTAAAGAAGTAATTTTAGCCATAAAACCTACTGTTGAAGGCGAAACTACTGCTCTTTATATTCGCAAGTTACTAGAAGGCACCAATGTCATTATTTCTAAAATCGCTCATGGTATTCCTATGGGTGCTGATATCGATTATATCGATTCATTAACCCTAGAAATTGCCTTATCAGAACGTAGTCAAATTTCATAATTTACTAGAAAAAGTTATATAATTTACTGAGGTGGAATATGCTGAGGAAATTATATAGACTGTTACAACGACTAGTTGTTGGTTTTTTAATGTTATATGGTTATAATTTATTAGTACCTGCTGCGGCTATTATTCCAATAAATATTATAACCGTTATATTAATTACTATTTTTGGACTCCCCGCACTTTTATTTTTAATTATAATTAGAGTGCTGGTGTATTAGGGGGATGAAGTATGCTAGATGATTATATAGATATTCAACCAATTGTTTATAAAATACTCAAAAACGCTGTTAGTAAAGACAAGTATTCACATGCTTATCTTTTTGAAACTAACGGCTTTTACGATAGTTATAAATTAATTTTATCTTTTGTTAAAGCTATTATGTGTCCTAAAAACAAAACTAATAATCAAGGTTGCCAAGACTGTCATCAATGTGAAGTAATCAACAGTGGAAATTTTCCAGAAATTGAAATTATTAGTCCAGATGGTTTATGGATAAAAAAAGAACAACTAATCAAACTGCAAGAAGAATTTAGTAAAAAAGCAATTATTGGCAATAAAAAGATTTATATCATCAAAGAAGCCGAAAAGCTCAACAAACAATCAGCTAACTCAATTTTAAAATTTTTAGAAGAGCCAGAAGAAGGAATAATTGCCATTTTAATAACTGAGAATCTTTATCAAGTATTAGAAACAATTAGATCAAGATGCCAAATAATTAGTCTAAAAGAAGTAAAAAAACAAATTACTGTACAAAATACATTAAGTGCTTTAGGCCTTGTTTTGTTTGAAAATAATGATTTAAATGAAGTAGAAAAAGAAAAAATTAATAAAATTATTAATTTTGTTAATTATTATGAAAAACATCATTTAGATACGATTATTTATATGCAAAAATTATGGCATGATTATATAAAAAATAAAGATGACCTATTAATATCTTTCGATATTATGATTTTATTTTATAAAGACATTTTAAATTATTTAATGGAAAAGCCTATAGAAATATTCTTTGATGAGGAAAAATCAATTTCGGACATTGCAAAAATCAACACCATAACCACCATTTGCCAAAAATTAAGTATTTTAACTGAATTTAAAGATAAAATTAAATATAATGCCAATACCAATTTATTAATGGACAAGCTTATTATTACACTAGAAAGGAGAAAATAATATGATTGAAGTAGTCGGTATCCGTCTAAATGACCATGGAAGGGTATATTATTTTAATCCTAATAATTATAAATTAAAACCCAATGTCACTGTTATTGTTGAAACTGAGCAAGGTTTACAATTTGGAAAAGTGGTTAAAGAAAACCTTTCCATCGATGAAAAATTTTTAAAAAGTGAATTAAAAAAAGTTGTTAGAATTTCTAGTAAATCTGATTATCAAAAACACTTAAAAAATCTCAAAGATGCCAAAGAAGCTTTAAATACTTGCCGAAAGCTGGTAACTAAAAAAGAGTTAAATATGCGTATTATCGATGCTAGTTATACCTTTGATCGTGATAAATTAATTTTCCGTTTCTTAGCCGACAATCGTATCGATTTTAGAGAATTAGCCAAAGAGTTAGCTAGTATTTATAAAGTTCGTATTGAATTAAGACAGATTGGTGTTCGTGATAAAGCTAAAGAAGTTGGTGGTGTTGGCCCATGTGGACAAAAATTATGTTGTGCTAGATTTTTAAAAGACTTAGACGCCGTATCTATTAATATGGCCAAAAATCAAAATATCTCGTTAAACCCTACTAAAATCAATGGTGTTTGTGGTAGGTTATTGTGTTGTTTAAAATATGAAGATGAAAATTACAAAGAAATTCGTAAACAATTACCTAACATTGGCGACACTGTCGATACCGAATATGGCAAAGGGAAAGTTATTAGCCTAGAATTAATCAAAAAACAATATAAAGTCGATATTCCTAATCATGGAATTATCACGATTGAAACTAAATAATGGAAGTCATTAATTACTTACTAGGCTATAAAAATTTAAAAATATATCAAAATACCGATATGTTTAATTTTTCTTTAGATTCTGTTTTGTTGCCAGGGTTTATAAAAATCAATAAAAACACCAAAAAAATTTTAGATATTGGAACTGGTAATGCTCCAATTCCTTTAATCTTGTCTACCAAAACTAATGCCCAAATTATTGGTATTGAAATTCAAAAAGAAGTGTATGATTTAGCCCAAAAAACGATAAAATTAAATAATTTAGAAAAACAAATAACTATTATGAATGGCGACATTAATGAATTAAAAGCCACTTTTCCAATTAATTCTTTTGATATTATTACCTGTAATCCTCCATTTTTTAAAGTAAGTGAAAATTCTAATTTAAATAAAAATGATTATAAAACGATTGCTAGACACGAAGTGAAATTAAATATTGACCAAATATGTATGACTGCCAAAACTTTGTTAAAAAATGGTGGGATAATTGGTTTAGTCCATCGCCCTGAACGTTTAACGGATATTATTAAAACGATGAGGAATTACAACCTTGAACCTAAAAAAATCCAGTTTGTTCATCCGAGACCTGATGAAAATGCCAACATCGTTTTAATTGAAAGTGTTTTAAATGGGAAACCCGGAGTAAAAATTCTACCACCACTAATTAGTCATCAAGCTAATGGAGAATATACCGACCAAATAAAAAAATATTTCGAATAGAGGGATAAAATGATTCAAAAAAGTTATGATAACACTTCAACTTTATACATTGTACCAACGCCCATCGGCAACATGGATGACATGACCTTTAGAGCCATTAATACCTTAAAAGAAGTCGATGTTATCTTTGCTGAAGATACCAGAGTTACTAAACAACTATTAACCCATTTTGAAATTAAAAAAACTTTAATTTCTAGTCATCTTTATAATGAGAAAAACAACTGTGATAAAGAATTAGACTATTTAAAACAAGGTAAAAACATTGCAGTTGTTAGTGATCGGGGAACTCCTGTTATTAGTGATCCTGGATATATATTAGTTAGAAAAGCAATAGAAAATGACTATAACGTTGTTTGTTTGCCTGGTGCTAATGCCTTAATTCCTGCTTATGTTATGTCTGGGATAAGTGGTGGACCATTTACTTTTTATGGCTTTTTAAATAGTAAAGAAACTAAAAGAAAAAAAGAACTTAAAGAATTAGCAGAATATAAATTTCCCATAATTTTTTATGAAGCTCCGCACCGTATAATGCCAACTTTAAAAAACATTAAAGAAATATTCGGTAATAGACAAGGTGTAATTGCGCGGGAAATAACCAAAAAATATGAAGAAATTATTAGAGGAACCATTGATGAATTAATAAAAAATGCTGAAGATTTAAAAGGCGAACTCGTCGTAATTATTGATGGCAATCATCAAGAAAAAGACTTCAGCGATTTATCGATCATTGATCACATTAACATTTATTTAAAAGAAGGAAAATCCTCTAAAGATGCTATTAAACTAGTTGCCAAAGACCGTAATATCCCAAAAAGTGAAGTTTATAAAGAATACCATAAAAAATAACCTATTTTTTAGGTTATTTTTTATGGTTAATTTTTCTATTTTCACTTAGTCCTAAAATATAATCCGCTGAAACATTTAATTTAAGGCAAATTTTTGGTAAATAAATAACTGGCATAATATTAATACCTTTTTCATATCTCGAATATTGTTGTTGTTTTATTCCAAGAAAGGTGGCCATTTCTTTTTGCGTGATATTTTGCCTATCCCGTTCAAAAGCAATTTTTTCATTGTAGTACATAAAACCACCTCATAGTCAATTTTATATTTTTTTACAACACAAATGTTGAAAAATGAACAAATGTGTTGTAAAAATATAATTAACAATATATATGTTGTAATAAAGGAGCCAAAATATGCGCAAAATAAATAGAAAAAAAATAAAAAAACAAAGAAAAATAATAATTTTTGCTACATTAAGTTTATTATTAATTATGGTTACTGGATATGCTGCCTTTAATACCAACTTAAATATCAGCGCCAAAGGAAATATTATTAAGCAAAGTGCTTCCGGGACACTAAAGAAATTATGTAATACTACTACTGGTGATGGCTTATATAAAGATGAATACGAAGCTGGTAGATGCGTTTATAAAGGTGGAAATCCTAATAACTATATTATATTTAATGATGAAATGTGGAGAATTATAAGCGTTGAAAACGATAATACTTTAAAAATTGTTCGGGAAAATGGTATAACTAAAATGTCATGGGATGCTTATGGTACTACTAATAATAGATTTTCCACGAATGAAGAAGATTATTGCTATGGAACCAGTCATATTTATTTTTATGGCTGTAATATTTGGGGAGATAAATATAGTACATTAGATAATAATGGTAATAATGTTACCGAAATGCCTTATGCTAATGACATTTCTGATACCTATTTTTTACCAGAAACTAGTTCGGCTGCTAGTATATATTTAAATACTACTTACTATGAGTCACTAAGTAGCGTATCAAAAGAACAAATCACCAAGCACCAATTTAATGTTGGTTTTGTTGCTTATCCCAGCCAAAACACTTTTTCCATCAATAAACAAGAAGAACAAAAATATCAGTGGCTAGGTCTTATTGGGTTACCCAGTGCTTATGATTATGCTTATGCTACAACGAATAATGCATGTCAAGGCATCTTTTCATACTACACCACTTCTCAAAGTACATGCAAAACCAATATCGAAAATTATAATTGGCTTGTCCAAACCGATTATCATTTTTGGACTATAACAGCCTTATCAGGGCCTAATTATCGTCGTGGTGCTTGGAAAGTCGAATTAGATGGTTCAATGGATTTCCCATATGTTCATAATTCAGACTTTAATTTAAGGCCAGTTGTCTTTTTAAGTGCTGATATAAAAATAACAGGACAAGGTACTGAAAAGCAACCATATCAAATTACAAAATAAAGCAAAGTAAAGCTTTGTTTTATTTTGATATTTATAGTATAATATCTTTGGTGATATCTATGAGATTAATAGTTGGACTAGGTAATCCCGGAAAAATGTATGAAAATACTAGACATAATGTTGGCTTTAAATTTGTTGATAAAGTCGCCCAAAGTCAAGACGTTACTTTTGATAAAGAAAAGTTTAAAGGTATTTATGCCCAGTTTTATTATAATGGTGAAAAAGTAATATTACTAAAGCCTCAAAAATATATGAATTTATCCGGTGAAGTAGTAATAAAATATATCGAATATTTTAAACCAAGATATGAAGATGTTTTAATTATTTGTGATGATTTAGATACTCCACTAGGAAAAATCAAAATCAAATATAAAGGTAGTTCTGGTGGCCATAATGGGCTTAAAAATATTGAAAAACATATGCATACCAAAGAATATAAAAGAATAAAAATTGGAATATCTCATAATAAAGACCAAAATAAAGTCGATTATGTTATCGGTCCAATGTCTAAGGAAGATGCCGAAATTTTAGATAAAGTTACCGATAAGGCTCCGCAAATAATAAAAGATTATTTAACTTTATCTTTTGACAATTTAATGAATAAATATAATGGAGGCTAAAAAATGAGTTTTTTAAGTCAAATATTTCCAAACACCGACAGTACTAAATTAGCTGGCTTAAATAATGAGTTAAAAAGTATTTATATTTATGAACTATTCAAAAATAAAAACCAAAATATTATTTTTGTAACTTCTAATCTCCATGAAGCCGGTAAAATATATTCTTCATTAATAAACTATACCGATAAAGTATGGTTTTTTCCCATGGATGATTTTCTAACTAGTGAAGCCATTGCCATCTCCCCAGAATTTAAAACGTCAAGATTAGAAACCATTAATAATATTTTAAAAAATGATAAAAATATTATTATAACTAATTTAATGGGGTATTTAAGGTTTTTGCCACCAAAACAAAATTTTAAAGAAAGTTATATAACCTTAAAAGAAAATAATGATTATAAAATGGACGACTTAATAAATAAGTTATATTATCTCGGCTATAAAAGACAAACCATTGTTAATATGACTGGGGAAATAGCTGTAAGAGGTTTTGTCTTAGATGTTTTTCCTATTAATAGTGAAGACCCTATTAGATTAGAATTTTGGGGCGATACTTTGGATTCTATCAAAACCTTTAACATAGATAGCCAAAGAACTATAAAAAACGTAAAAGAAATAACCATTTATCCCAATACCGAATTTTTAGTAAACGCTGATGCATTTGAAGTTCCTTACCGTGATATTTATAAATATACTAAAGTAAGTAGTATATCCGAATATCTAGATAATAAAATAACGATTTACGATAATTATCACGAACTAAACCAAAACTATGAAATTCTCTTAGATGAAATTTATAACTATAATCTTAGTAATGACCGTGATAAAGATACTAAATACATGCACACTTTCGAAGAAGTCCAAGATAAAAATCCCATTATTTTTGAAACATTTGATGATGGTGTAAAAAATACAATAGCTTATAAAAACGTTGATATTCCACCATTTAAACAAAATGCTAAAGACATTAATGATAGATTGCACCTCTACTTAAAAAATAATAAAAAAGTGATTATTTGTTTAGATAATCGTTATCAAATAAATAAATTAATGGAGTTTTTAGAAAATCCTAATTTACTATATACTAACGAAAATGAAATTTATCCAAAAAAAATAAATTTAATTGTTAAAAAAATCAATGGTGGTTTTATTACCGACAAATATATTGTTATCACCAAAAAAGAATTATTTAATACTAAAGAAGAAACAGCCTATAAAACTAAATTCCGTTACGGTTCTAAAATTAAAGATATTAGTAAATTAGAAATAGGCGATTATGTCGTTCATGGAACTCATGGAATTGGAAGGTATTTAGGCTTAAAAACAATAATCAAAAATGGTCTCAAAAAAGACTATTTGTCCGTTGAGTATAAAGGCGGCGATAAATTATATATTCCTGTGGAAAAACTAGATTTAATTACTAAATATTCAGGAAAAGAAGGAGCAACCCCAAAATTAAATAAATTAGGCAGCCACGAATGGGAAAAAACAAAAGCTAAAGCTCGTAAAAAAGCCGAAGATATCGCTGAAGATTTATTAAAATTATACGCCCAAAGAGAATCCCAAAAAGGTTTTGCTTTCAATAAAGATGATGAAAATCAAATTGCTTTTGAAAAAGAATTTGAATACGAAGAAACCCCTGATCAAATAAGAGTCACAGAAGAAATTAAAAAAGATATGGAAAGACCAAAACCAATGGATAGACTATTATGTGGTGATGTTGGTTATGGAAAAACGGAAGTCGCCTTTAGAGCCATCTTTAAATGCATTTTATCCGGTAAACAAGCCGCTTTATTATGTCCAACCACTATTTTATCGAATCAACACTTTAATAATGCCATAAACCGCTTTAACTCATTTCCAGTTAATATTGCCATTTTAAATCGGTTTGTTACCCCATTAAAAGTAAAAGAAACCTTAGACAAATTAAAAGACGGCAAAATTGATTTATTAATCGGCACCCATAGAATATTAAGCGATGATGTTACTTTTAAAGATTTAGGTTTATTAGTAATCGATGAAGAACAAAGATTCGGCGTTAAACATAAAGAAAAAATAAAAAAGTATAAAAATAATATCGATGTTTTAACCTTATCTGCCACCCCAATCCCAAGAACCTTACAAATGTCAATGGCAGGAATAAGAAGTTTATCTTTAATCGAAACACCACCAACTGATAGATATCCTGTTCAAACTTATGTCTTACCCGAAAATACTCAATTAATCAAAGAAGCTATTTATAAAGAATTAGCCCGTAATGGTCAAACATTTATTCTTTTTAATCATGTAGCCAATATGGAAGCTA
Organism: uncultured Bacilli bacterium; assembly: GCA_944358495.1. GTDB lineage: Bacteria > Bacillota_I > Bacilli_A > RF39 > UBA660 > Coprosoma. The sequence continues at coordinate 969 of CALVRF010000036.1, read as the reverse complement.
AACTCCACCAAATTCAAAGACTAGTACCCGATGCTAAAATAGAATATGCTCATGGAAAAATGACTAAAGAACAATTAGAAAATACCATGATTAGATTTACTAACCAAGAATTTGATGTCTTGCTTTGCACTACTATTATTGAAACTGGAATTGATATCCCATCAGCCAATACTTTAATAATAATAGATGCCGATAGATTTGGTTTGGCCCAGCTCTATCAAATAAGAGGAAGAATTGGTCGAAGTAATAAAATAGCTTATTGTTATTTAATGTACGATAATAAAAAGGTTTTATCTGAAATTGCTACCAAAAGATTAAAGGTAATAAAAGACTTTACCGAATTAGGTAGTGGCTTTTCAATCGCCATGCGTGATTTATCTATAAGAGGCGCTGGTGATATCTTAGGTAGTGAACAAGCCGGTTTTATCGATAGTATTGGTATTGAACTATTCTTAGAAATGCTAAATGAAGAAGTTGCTAAATTAAAAGGTGAACATCAAGAAGAAAAAGATGAAGAAAAACCAATGCCATTAATTGAAGTCGAAACAACTATCGATGATAATTACGTTAGTGATGAAGACTTAAAAATTGAAATTCATCAAAAAATTAGTTCAATAGATTCTTATGATAAACTTCTAGAAGTTAAAAAAGAATTAGAAGACCGTTTTGGTAAAGTATCTGAAGACTTAATCATTTATATGCATGAAGAATGGTTTGAAAAATTAGCCACTGATTTAGGAATTACCCAAATAAGACAAACTAAAAACTTTGTAGAAATTACTTTAAGTGAAGAGTTGTCTAAAAAGATAAATGGTGAAACTTTATTCTATGAAGCTTCAAGACTAACTAGAATGTTTAGATTTAGTATGAAAAATAAGAAACTAATCATCACTTTAGATATTATCAAATTAGATAAACATTTTATATATTATTTAATCGATTTAATTAAAATAATAAAACAAAGTATTA
>CALVRF010000035.1 GCA_944358495.1 uncultured Bacilli bacterium | reverse complement strand
TGATTATTTTTTCTTTCTATAGTTTCACGTGAAACATTGGTTGTTTTTTTCTTTTTATAGTTTCACGTGAAACATTGGTTATTTATTTTTTTTATAGTTTCACGTGAAACATTGGTTATTTATTCTTTCTATAGTTTCACGTGAAACATTGATTATTTATTCTTTTCATAGTTTCACGTGAAACATGATTATTTATTCTTTTCATAGTTTCACGTGAAACATTGGTTATTTATTCTTTCTATAGTTTCACGTGAAACATTGGTTACTTAGTGTAATTTATACAATAAGCTTAAATATAAAGAAAAGATGCATTATGCATCTTGTTCGGTATTTTGTTCTTCGCTTTCTTTGGCTAATATAGCTACACTGCTAACTTTTTGTTCATCTTTTAAATGAATTAATCTAACACCTTGAGCTACACGGCCAGTTGTAGACACTTGTTCAACTGATAATCTAATAATAATTCCACTATCAGTTATTATCATTAAGTCTTCATCACCTTTTACCAGTTTAAATGATACTATATTACCATTTTTATCTGTAACATTTAAGGCTTTTACACCTTTACTTCCACGATGAGTCATACGATATTCTTCAATATTCGTCCTTTTTCCATATCCTTTTTCAGTAACAACTAATATTTGATCGTTTGGATTGGCTACTTCTAAACCAACGCAAATACCATCACCTAAGTCAATACCTTTAACTCCAGATGCGGTACGACCCATAATTCTAATTTCACTTTCGTCAAATCTAATCATTCTTCCATTTGACGAGGCAATAACTATTTCATCGTTTCCGGTAGTTTTCTTAACAGAAATTAATTGATCATCGTCTTTTAAAGTTATAGCTATTTTACCGTTTGATCTAATACTTTCGAACTCTTCCACATTTGTTCGTTTTACTAAACCTCTTTCAGTACAGAAGATAATGTTTTTATAACCTTCTTCTTTATTTATTTTAAGCATAGCTTTAACTTCTTCTTCTTTATCAAGTGGAAGTAAGTTAATGATTGGTAAACCTTTTGATTGTCTACTATATTGTGGTACTTCATAACCTTTTAGACGATAAACTTTTCCTTTATTAGTGAAGAACATCAAGTAATCATGAGTAGTCATGGATATTAGTTTTTCCACAAAATCATCCTCATTTGTGGTCATTCCTTTTATACCTACTCCACCCCTGTTTTGGGTTTTATACGTCTCACTAGTCATACGTTTAATATAACCATTTTTAGTTAAAGTAATAACAATGTTTTCCACAGGTATTAATGATTCGTCTTCAATATAATCAATAGCTGTCATATCTATGTCTGTTCGACGGTCATCGCCATATTTATCTTTGATTTCTTTTAATTCGTCCTTAATTATTTCTAATACTCTGGCCTCAGAAGCTAAAATTTCTTTATAATATTTTATTTTTTCTAACAATTCATTTAATTCATCTTCAATTTTACTTCTTTCTAAGCCGGTTAACCTTCTTAAACGCATTTCTAGAATTGCAGTAGCTTGGACATCACTTAAATTAAAGCGATTAATTAATCCGGCTTTAGCTTCTTCATCACTTTGAGCAGCTCTAATTAATTTTATTACTTCATCAATATTATCTAGAGCAATTTTTAATCCCTCTAAAATATGAACGCGTTTTTCGGCTTTATTTAGGTCAAATCTAGTACGTCTAATTATGATTTCCTTTTGATAATCAATATACTTAGAGATAATATCTTTTAGACCTAAAGTTCGAGGTACTCCATTATCAAGCATTAATAAAGTTATACCATAATTAGTTTGAAAAGCAGTATGTTTATACAAATTATTTAGAACAACTTGGGGATTTGCATCCTTTTTAAGAGTTATTGTAATTTTTACACCATCTTTTAAATCGGTGTGATAGTCGGAAATTCCATCAATGGTTTTGTTGTGAACTAATTCAGCTACTTTGTTTTTTAAATCAGAAGTATTAACACCATAAGGAACTTCATCAATAACTATATAGTGTTTTCCATTTTTTTCTTCAATTTGAGCCCTACTTCTAATAGTAATCGAACCCTTACCAGTTTCATAGGCTTTTTTGATACCACTATTACCTAAAATAATGGCTCCAGTTGGAAAATCTGGTCCTTTGATATATTGCATTAATCCAACAGTATCAATATCCGGATTATCAATATAAGCAATACAGCCATCGATTACTTCTCCTAAGTTATGTGGTGGAATATTTGTTGCCATACCAACGGCAATTCCCATAGTTCCATTAACTAAAATATTTGGAAATCTTGATGGTAAAATTGTTGGTTCTTTTTCTGACTCATCAAAGTTTGGACCAAAATCAACGGTATCTTTATTGATATCTCGTAGTAATTCTAAAGAAATTTTGGATAATCTTGATTCGGTATAACGCATAGCAGCTGCACCATATCCTTCGATATTACCAAAGTTTCCATGACCATCTACTAACATATAACGATAGCTAAAGTCTTGAGCCATTCTAACCATGGCTTCATAAATTGAGGAATCTCCATGTGGGTGATATTTACCCATAACGTCTCCGACAATTCTAGCACTTTTCTTATGAGGTTTATCAGGTGTATAGCCAGATTCATACATTGAATATAAAATTCGGCGATGAACTGGCTTTAATCCATCTCTTAAATCTGGTAAGGCACGAGAGGTTATAACACTCATGGAGTAGTCTAAAAATGAACTTTCTATTTCTTTAACAATGTTATTTTCTTCTAATCTATCTCTACTATGATCCATAATTCACCTCCTAAATGTCCAAATTTTGGGCATATACAGCGTTTTCTTCGATAAATTTTCTTCGTGGCTCAACTTCTTCGCCCATTAATTTTGAGAATGCTTCATCCGCTGACATAATATCATCCACTGTTATTTTTCTTAATACTCTTTTATTAATATCCATCGTTGTTTCGTTTAATTCTTCCGCATCCATTTCACCTAATCCTTTCATACGCATAATATCGTATTTAGTATTAGGATTTAATGAAGCAAGATATGCATCTCTTTCTTCTTCATTCAAGACATATTTAATCGTTTTACCATGCTTAATACAAAATAGTGGTGGCTGGGCTGCATAAACGTGCCCTGCTTCTACTATTGGTCTAAAGAAACGATAGAAAAGAGTTAGTAATAACACTCTAATATGAGAACCATCGACATCGGCATCGGTCATGATAATAATTTTATCATATCTTAATTTTTTTAAATCAAAATCTTGACCAATTCCAGTACCAAAAGCGGTTATAATTGTCCTTATTTCTTCATTGGATAAAGCCCTATCTAACCTAGATTTTTCCACATTTAAGATTTTACCTCTTAATGGTAATATAGCTTGAGTCATCGAGTCACGTCCTTTGATGGCTGATCCCCCTGCTGAATCTCCCTCGACTAAGAAAATTTCACATTTTGATGGGTCTTTATCTTTGCAATCAACAAGCTTTCCACCAAAGTTAATGACATCTAAATCACTTTTTCTTCTAGTTAGCTCTCTAGCCCTTTTGGCAGCCACTCTAGCTCTAGCAGCTGTCATATTTTTTTCGATAATTAATTTGGCCGTATCTGGGTGTTCTAGAAGATAACGTTCAAAACCTTCAGCAAAAACATTATCGGCTATTTTTCGGACTTCAGAGTTACCTAAACGCCCTTTAGTTTGCCCTTCAAACTGCGGATTTGGATGTTTACAAGAAACAATCATAGTTAAACCTTCTTTAACGTCTTCTCCGCTTAATGAATCATCTTTATCTTTTAAAATGTTATTTTTTCTAGCATAATTGTTTAAAACTCTAGTTAATGCTCTTCTAACTCCTTCTTCGTGGGTTCCACCGTCATGAGTATTTATATTATTAACAAATGAATAGATGTTATCGGTATAACCATTATTATACTGCAAAGCGACTTCTAAAATTATGTCGTTTTCTTCGCCTTCTAAATGAATGATTTCATCTTGGATTGGAGTTTTATTTTTATTTAAATATTTAACATATTCACTTATACCACCTTCATAGTGAAAAATTTCTCCAGTAGTATCTTCTTCATCGCGATCATCTCTTAAAGTTAAACGTAATCCTTTATTTAAAAAGGCTAATTCTCGAGTTCGAACTTTTAAGGTTTCATAATCGTAAATATCCGTATCGAAAATATCAGGATCGGGTTTAAAAGTAACGGTAGTACCAGTTCTTTCTGGTTCACACTCACCAATTACAGTTAATTTTTGAGTGGTTTTTCCCCCGTTTGCAAATTTAGCTTCGTGAATTTTTCCATCTTTGTAAACCGTGACGGTTACCCAACTGGATAAGGCGTTAACAACAGAGGCCCCAACACCGTGAAGTCCCCCAGAAACTTTATAGCCTCCACCACCAAACTTTCCGCCAGCATGCAGCACAGTATAAACAGTTTCAACTGTGGATAAACCGGTTTTAGGATGAACTCCAACAGGAATTCCACGACCATTATCTTTTACCGTTATGGAATTTCCCTTGTTAATTACTATTTCAATGTTATCACAATATCCGGCTAAGGCCTCATCAATGGCATTGTCGACAATTTCCCATACTAAATGATGAAGTCCTTTAACATCGGTAGTACCAATATACATTCCCGGACGTTTTCTAACAGCTTCTAAACCTTCTAGAACCTGAATATCGGATTCATTATAATGTTCTTTATTTTCTTCCATTAGTTCACCTCTTCTACTATTTTTCCATCTTTTACTTGGATGAGCTTAGCGTTCTTTTTAATTTTTTCATCGATGTTATCTAAATCAGTAGTGGTTATAATAACTTGCATTCCACTATCGATATACTTAAGTAAATTATTCTTTTTTTGATGGTCAAGTTCACTAAAAACATCATCTAGTAAAATAATTGGATTATTTTTCTTATAATCTTTAAATATTTGAATTTCGGCTAATTTTAAAGTTAAAACAGCTACTCGTTGTTGACCCTGAGAACCATATGTTTTTAAACTTTGATTATTTAAACAAAAATCAAAATCATCGCGGTGGGGACCAAATAAAGTAGTTTTTAACTTTATTTCCTTTTCTAAATTATTAGTAAGTTCTTTTTTTAATATAGCTTTTATCATTTCTTTATCTTGATTTTGAAGATTAATAGTTGGGAGATATTTTATTAGAAAATTACTATCTCCAGTTATATCTTTATAAATGTTTGGACAAATTTCATTTAGTTTATTTATATACTTTTCGCGCATTTGATAAATAAAAATACTTTTTTCCACAAGATAATCAGTTAAAACATCGAAATAACTTTGATTAATTTCTTCTTTATTATTGATTTTTTTTAAATAGTCATTCCGAATCTTCAATAATTTATTATAATCGTTTACTGTATTATAATAATTTTTTGAGATTTGACTAAGTTCAAGATTTAAATATTTCCGGCGATAACTCGGGAAACCTCGAATCAAATCTAAATCTTCAGAATAAAAAATAATAATATTCATTTTACTAATATAGTCACCTAATTTAGTAACTTGGTTATTATCGATTCTTACTTGTTTTTTGGTTTTGGTTAAAGCTATTTCAAGATTATAAGATAAATCATTTAGTATAGTTCCTTTAATTAAGGCATTTTCTTTTTCTTTTTGGATTAAATCAGCATTGTGCAAAGCTCTATGGGACTTGGTTAAAGCTAAAACATAGATACTTTCTAAAATATTGGTTTTACCTTCCCCATTATTTCCATAAATAATATTAATATTTTTATTTAAATTAAGAGTTAAAGTATCATAATTTCTAAAATTGATCAGTTCTAAGTTTTTTAGTATCATGATTTCCCTCTTTTCGCTTTTTTTAGTCCATATTTCAAAAAAATGTTCTTAATAGTACTCCTATACCTCATTATCATTATACCATAAAATGACCTAAATAAGCAAAAAATAGGCTTTTTTGGCCTATTTTAGCTTATTTTGGCGCTTTCGCGTTATCAGTAATAATTTTGTAGCTCTAAAGATTTGATTTTCTAATGATTCATAGGATACGGGAATATTAAGTTCTAAACCACTATTAAAAGTAATAATGGAATAAAAACCATTTTTTCGATATTCTTTAATATTATTTAAAGCAATCCAATAACACCCTACTACTTTGGGTGAAATAGTTGGGAAAAATATAATTTCCTGACTATTTTCAATAATAAGTGGTAATTTATATTTCATACCTAATTGGTGCTGACTACCTTTTAATCTACCTTCTAAAGAACTGCCGTAGTATTCACAGTTAGATTTTAAAATATCAGTGGCTTTTTGTGGAATAAATGTTTTGCTATCTTTTTCCACAGCCATAGTTTCCTCTTCACCGATTCCTATTAAAGCGCACGTTTTGGTAGTTATTTGATACTCCATAACGTTTTCCCCCCCTTCTGCCAGAAAAACTGACACTTTTCTTATACACATTTCGTTTGTCAAATTTTATCGTTTTTTGTCGAAGAACTTAAAAAAATGTAATTTTGAGGGATTTTTAATAGAAAAAAACTTAAATTAATAAGTTCTTATTGGTAAAATTAATTGAATTAAATCATCACTTTCGGGATTTTTAATAATGATTGGTTTAAATTCTCCATTAAATAATAATTGGATTTCATCAGATTCTAAGACTCTAACGGCATCTAACATAAACTTAGAATTAAAAGCAATTTTAATATTTTCTTCGTTATTTTTTTCCACAGTTATTTTTTCTTCTACATTACCAATTTCTGGAATGTTTGAGGAGATAATAACGGTATTTTCTTTACTTTCTAATTTAATGGTGTTTTTATCACTTTCATTAGTCAATAAAGAAGCTCTATCGATGGCTTTGAAAAAATCCATTAATTTAATAGTCATTGTTAAGTTAAATTCTTTAGGAATTAATTTTGAAGTGTCGGGATAAGTTCCGCTGATTAGTCTAGTCATCATCGTAATTACCCCAAATTTAAAGATAACTTTATTGCCAAAGATATGCATTTCAACGGTATCTTCATCATCAGCCATTAATTTAACTAATTCAGTAAGATTTTTCGTGGGAATAATAATGTTGATATTTTCATCTACCGGCGTACTTAATTTTATCTTTTTAATGGCTAAACGATAAGAGTCAGTGGCTGTACATTCCATTAAATCTTTTTGAATTTTAAAGTTGATTCCAGTTAATACTGGTCTAGATTCCCCGGCTGAGGTGGCAAAAGATGTTTGATTAACAATCGTTTTGAATACTTTTTGATTTAAGATAATTGGTTCTTTGCGATATTCTAATTCTAAATCAGGAAATTCATTAACATTACTACAATTTAAATTAAATGATGAATTAGGGGTTGTTATAAAAATTTTAGAATCAATTACTTCTTCGATATTAATAATTTCATCAGGAAGTTTTCTTACGATATCATAGATGTAACGTCCAGAGACAACGATTTCTCCACAGGAATCTATTTTTTTTATTTCGCTTTTATCGATAAAAGTTTTAATAGCTATTTCATTATCAGTACTCATTAAGTATAAACCATCAGTTGTTAAATCAAATTTAATACAATTAAGTATGGGTCTTATATTTTTAGTAGAAATACCTTTGATAACATAGTTTAAATGTTCCATAAGAACTTCTTGTTTTATTTCTAATTTCATAAAATCTCTCCTTCTTGTTTGTTATTATTTTAATTATTATTGTTATTATTGGTGTGGATTATGTGGAAAAATGGTTAAATCTTTTTTTTATCAATGTATTATAATAAAATATTAGGTGTGTAAAAGTTGTGGAAAACGACAATTTATCCCCTATTTGTCCACATCTAGTTTGGCTAATATTTTATTAACTTCTTCTTCTAGTTCTTTATCCTTTTTTATTAATCTTTTTATTTTATCCACAGAATGCATAACCGTAGTATGGTCTTTCCCACCAAATTCACTACCGATTTTTGGTAATGATTCTTTTAAATAGACTCTGCATATATACATACCGATTTGCCGTGGAACGGCAATTTTTGATAATCTTCGTTTACTTCTAATATCTTCAGGGGTGATATTATAGTTACTAGCAACTAGTTGGATAACTTTATCAATTTTATTTTTAGATATAATATGTTTACCAATATAGTCTTTTAAGGCTTCTACAGCTAGTTCAATAGTTATTTCTGAACCATTCATAATAGTGGCGTAAGCAAAAACTCTTGTTAAGGCTCCTTCTAGTTTTCGAATATCAGTAGTACAATTACTGGCAATATATTCTTTAACTTCTTCGGGAACAAAACTACTTATCCCCTGTGCTTCGATTTTTTTATCTAAAATGGCCATTCGTAGATTAAAGTCTGGTGGCAGTATATCGATAGTTAGTCCCCAGTTAAATCTAGTTCTTAGTCTTTCTTCTAGTTTTTTAAGGTCATCTGGGGATCTATCTGATGAAATAATTATTTGTTTATTTTGGGTGTGTAATTCATTGAAGGTGTTAAAAAACTCTTGCTGTGTCTTACTGGCAATTTCTAAATACTGAATATCATCAATCATTAAGACATCTATATCACGATATTTTCTTTTGAAGTTATCCACAGAGTTAAAATTATTTTCATTTTTGCGGTATAAACTTAAAAAGTCATCGACGAATTTTTCACTAGTGACATATAATACTTTTTTATTGGAATTTGCCGTTATATAATTACCAATAGCGTGCATTAAATGGGTCTTCCCCAGTCCGCTATTTCCATAGATAAATAATGGGTTATACATACTTCCTGGTTTTTCGGCCACAGCAACACCAATTGCTTTAGCAAATTTATTACTTTCTCCGGAAACAAAATTTTCGAAAGCATATCTACTGTCTAAGCCACTTTCAAAGATGGCTTCATTGTTTTCTTTAATTTGTTTTTCTTCAGTTTCTTTTTGGCTTTCTTCTTCGGTAATATATTCAAAGTCAAAGATGGAACCAGTTACTTCCATAAAGGTTTCTTTGATTATATCGCCATAGTTTTCTTTTAAATGTTTTTTATGAACATCTAATGGTACTTCAACTAAGGCTTTATCTTCAGTAAGATTTAAAAGTTTAGTATCTTTAAACCATGTTTGAAAAAGTACTGGTTTGACCTTCCCTTCTATTTTAGCTAAAAAGACACTCCAGATATTATTTAAATCCATAAACATCCCCCATTATCTGTAAAGTCTCTTAACATCATTTTACATTATTTTTCAGTAAAATTCCATAAAAACTGTGGAAAAAGTTGAAAAAAAAGATATCCACAGACGATTTTTGTCGAAAATTAGGGAAAAATGATGCTTTTCCACAAAAAATGTGGAAAAATTATTTATACACAATGTTCATAAAAATAAAATTATCCACATATGTTGATAAGTGGAATTAGGCCTTAAAAATTTAGAAAAAAATAGTGGATAAGTTTTGTGTGATTCTTTAAATGTGGTATAATGGTATGGGTGATACTTGTGGAAAAAAGTAAAAGAATAAAAATGCTGGTATTTTTTGGCGTATTATTTGCTGTAGGTCTTATCGGTTTTATTTTAACAACTAAAAGTGTTTTTCCTTCATTATTAGATATTGAAGAGAAAGAATCGCAAATAGTATTAATGGATTGTGCGAATTTGTCTTGTTCAAGAAAGTCTTATGAAGTTAATTATAATGGAAGTAATTATACTTTTGAAAAGGAAATTAATGATTATGAGGCGTTAGGTCAATCGACGATTACAACTTATTTATATGGTGGAAAATTATATATTAGTGAAGATTCTATTTACGATGGTATGGGAATTCGCACTTGGAATATTCTCTTATTAATTGTTGGAATTGTTGGGGCCATTGGTTTTGTTACGACTTTAAGGTCTAATCGACTTGGTAGTCAAATTATTTTAGATGTTAAAAAAGATTGACAAAACGGTGATTTATCTATATAATTGACTAAGCAATGAAAAATTAAGCGGGAGGAGTGAAAATATGTCAAAAAGAACTTTTCAACCTAATACTAGAAGAAGAAGTAAAAAAATGGGTTTCTTTGCGAGAATGCAATCTGGAATTGTAAGTAGAAGAAGAAAAAAAGGTCGCAAAGTTTTATCTCATTAATAGCCACTAATTAATAGTGGCTTTTAAAATATAGGTGATAACATGAAAAAAATAAATATTTTAAAAAGTAATGATGATTTTAATCGAATTATTAAGGAAAATAAAGCTTTTAAATATAAGGATTATTATATATATATAGAAAGAAACACTAATGATGTTTATAAGTTTGGAATTGCAGTTCCTAAAAAGATAGGAAAGGCAGTTGTTCGCAATAAATATAAAAGAAGATTAAAGAGTATAATTGATAAAAAGGTCTATCAAAATAACTTTAATTGTATTATAATAGTAGGCAAGGGGATACTCTCTAGAAGTTTTAAAGAAATGGAAGATAATTTATTTAAGGCTTTGGAAATATTAAAGATTACAAAGGAGAAATAAAATGCATAGTAAAAAGTTTTTAGTAGTATTACTGTTGGTGATGACTTTATCACTGACGGGATGTACTCAATATGTGGAAAATAAAGATGGTGGCCAAGTTATTGAAGAAACGACTGGTCAAAGATTAGTAGAAAATATTTTATGTCAGCCTGAGGATAAGAATGTATTAAAAGCATATGAAGATACGGACGTAAATGTGGATAAATTACCAACTTGTCCAGAGTTTGTTCCGGCCGATGGTGGTTATGAGGGTATTTGGAGTACAATATTTATTAAACCACTTAGCTGGCTTATTATCCAAATAGGGGAGATTGTTAAGAATTATGGTTTAGCGATTATTTTAGTTACGATTTTAATTCGTTTAATTATTTTCCCAATTAGTAAGAAATCAGCAATGCAATCAGAAGGGATGAAATTAGCTTCTAAAGATTTACAGAAGTTAGAGGCTAAATATCGTAATCGCCAGTCACAACAAGATCAAATGATGAAGGCTCAGGAAATGATGAATATATATAAGAAATATAACATCAATCCAATGTCTGGTTGTTTATTTGCTTTTATTCAATTACCACTTTTCTTAGCATTCTTAGAAAGTTTATATCGAATTCCAGCGGTGTTCGAGGGACATTTCTTAGTGTTTAATTTGGGTACTAGTCCATTTACAGCGTTATTTGGTTCTAGTTTCTCATTTGATAATTTAATAGCTTCATTTGGTAATGGTAACTGGGTATATATTTTATTACCAATTATCGTTGGATTAACCACTTTCTTCTCATTTAAATTTAATTCTGGTTTAAGTGGTTCAAATCCAGAACAAGAAAAACAAATGAAGATGATGATGAATATTATGATGATATTTATTACAATTATTTCATTTACAATGTCAACAAGTATCATCATTTATTGGATAACTGGTAGCTTATTTACAATTATTCAATCAGCAGTTATAAGGAGGCATGTAGATGCTAGAAATGGTAAGAAGCGAAGCAAAGAATAAAGAGGAAGCATTAAACAAAGGACTTTTAGAATTAAATGTCCGCGCTGATGAAGTTTATTATTACTTTGAAGAAACGGAAGGCGGATTATTTAAGGGTAAAAAATATACATGCGTGATGGTAACTAAATATGCGATTAAAGAGTATATAAAAGAATTTTTAAATGATTTAGCTTATAAAATGGGAACCAAGTTTAATGTTGAAGTAATGACTTCAGAAGTGGGCTTTTCAGTTACTATTGTTACTGATGATAGTGCAGTTTTAATTGGAAAAGATGGTAAAACTTTAAATAGTATTCAAACAATACTTAGACAAAGTCTTAAAAAATATGGAAATTTTGATTTTAGAGTTAATTTAGATATTGGTAATTATAAGGCCCGCCGTGAGAAAAGAATTGCTCAGGAAATTAAAAAGATATGCCGTGAGGTTTTGAAAACAAAAATTGATGTTAAATTAGACCCAATGAACTCTTATGAAAGAAGAATTGTTCACAATGTTGTTAGTAATTATGACAATTTAATTAGTGAAAGTGAGGGAGAGGGAGTTAATCGCCATACAGTTATTAAGTATAAGGAAAATTAACTTCTTTTTTTGCCTAAAAAAAAAACTTAGATATCTTTTCTATCTAAGTCTTTAGCCGTAAATTCTTCCCCAGTTTTATTATTTCTAAAATATATTGTATAGTCACAAAGCGTGGCTATTTTTTCGATGGTTTCAAAAGTTGGATTTCTTTGACCTTTTTCATATTGAGTGATAGTATTACCTTTTACTTTAATCATTTGTCCTAATACTTCTTGTTTATAGTTTTTTTGTTTTCTAATATATCTTAATACATTTCCTATCATGTAATCACCATGTAAATTATCTCATTTTGTGAGTTCGTTATATTGACAACTCACAAATTGTGAGTTGATATGTAATTAATATAAAATATACATAATAGAAGTAGGGAGGAAATACATGAGTAAACGTAAAAAGAATAATATCATAATCGGGAGCTTACTTGCTGTTGTATTATTAATGGCTGTAGGTTATGCCGCTTTTAGTAGTGTACTTAATATAAGCGGAACAGGTTCGATAACAAGTTCATGG
>CALVRF010000034.1 GCA_944358495.1 uncultured Bacilli bacterium | reverse complement strand
TAAGTATGAAAAATACTTGACAAACATATGATTAATATGTATAATCATTAAGGAAATGAAAAAAAGGAAAGAAGAAGTATCCACTTCTCACCCGATTACTTATAAGTGATGGGTAAATGCCGTAAGTAAAATACTTAAAAGCATAAAGTGGATACATTTGTATTCACTTTTTTATGGAGGTGTCAAGTATCGCAAGTAAAAATAAAGAATTGTACATAAACGAACAGATTCGCGCAAAAGAAGTAATGGTTATTGGACCTAATGGTGAACAGCTTGGAGTTAAACCGATTAAAGATGCTTTAACTTTGGCTTCTTATGCTGGCTTTGATTTGGTGCTTATGAATCCTAACTGTAAACCACCAGTTTGTAAGATTATGGATTATAATCGTTATAAGTATGATCAAAAGAAAAAACAAAAAGAAAATATGAAGAAACAAAGAGAAGCTAATTTAGAAATGAAAGAATATAGATTATCGGTGTCTATTGATGTTCACGATTTTAACACAAGAGTAGTAAATGCAACTAAGTATTTACAAAAAGGCCACAAAGTTAAGGTTACTATTCGTTTTAAGGGTAGAGAAATGGCTCATAATCACTTGGGTAAAGATGTATTACTTCGTTTTGCAGAAGCAACTAAGGAAGTGGCGACAATTGAACAACAACCTAAATTAGATGGTCGTTTTATGACAATGATACTCGCGCCAATTAAAGAAAAATAGGAGGAATTATTATGGCTAAGAAAACGCAAAAGACACATAAGGGTTTAGCAAAAGTAATTAAAAAGAGAAAAGGCGGTTCTTATAAATATCAACCTGCTAATAAAAATCATAAATTAACTCATAAGAGCAATGCGTCTAGAAGAAGAAGACATCATGAATCAGAGATGACAAGTTCTGATTTAAAACGTGTTAAAGACATTCTTAAATAGTAATTAAAGGAGGAAATAAATATGACAAGAGTTAAAGGTGGTACGATTAGTCGTGCTCGTCATAAAAAAGCATTAAAACAAGCTAAAGGTTATTTTGGAAGTAAACATAAATTATATAAAACAGCAAAAGAACAAGTTAGACATTCACTAATGTATGCTTATAGAGATAGAAGAACGAAAAAACGTGATTTTAGAAAATTATGGATTACAAGAATTAATGCTGCTTGTAGACAAAATGGGATTAGTTATTCAAAGTTTATTAATGGTTTATCAAAAGCTGGAGTAACAATCAATAGAAAGATGCTTTCAGAGATTGCTATTGATGATCCAAAAACATTTACAAGTTTAGTAGAAACTGCTAAAGCTGGTTTAGAAGGTAAAGTAGTAAAGACTGAGGCTAAAACTGAAGTGAAAGCAGAGAAAAAAGAAACTGTAAAAAAAGAAGAAACTAAAGAAGATATTTCTAAATTAACAGTAGCTGAGTTAAAGAAATTAGCTAAAGAAAAAGGTGTAGAGGGTTATTCTACAATGAAAAAAGCTGAATTATTAGATGCTCTTAAATAAGGGGCATTTTTTTGTGCAAAAAAAAGACGTTTTAAAATTCACGACTTAGTTTTTCTAATTCAAAAGTGAGATTATTAAAATTAATAGTTATTTTGGCATGACAAGCGTTGCATATATCGATAAAAGTTTGAATACTTGGAATGGCTGTTTCTAATTCGTAAGCAGAAATAGATGACTTAGATACACCAACTAAATTTCCAAGCTCAGTTTGAGATAACTTATTAGATTTTCTTAAATTTTTAATAATAATGCCATAAGATATTTGATTATTTTTCACCATACACCACCACAAAAAATTATCTCAAAAAAAATATATAAAGTCTTAAAATGACAATGTGGTTGGAATATTTGAAAATTTATGATAAAATTAATTTAAGAAAAGATAAGATTTCAAAGGAGAAAATGGTGATGAGAAAAATAAGAAGAAGACGAAATAAGCAAAGAAAAATAATTGTTATATCATTAACCTGCTTTTTATTTATCATGGTGGGTGGCTATGCAGCATTTCAAACTAATTTAAATATAACGGCTAAAGGAAATATCGCTCAAAAAAGTAGGGTAATTCAGAGTTGGACTAATACGGATAATACTGATTTTCATTCTGACTACTATAAAGAAAATATTGTTTCGGCTACCTTTTTAGATAATAATGATATACCTAGTAATGCGGTAGAAAGTTGGAATGTTTCTGAAGATAAAGAGCATGGAGGTGTGATGGCTTGGGTTGTTCAAAATAGTGAAGATAATACGAAATATGATTTATATATTGGTGTCGATGGCGGAGTTATAGCTAATGAAGATAGTGGGTGGTTATTTTTTGCTTTTTTAAATTTAGCCAATATAGAATTTAATAACAATTTTGATACAAGTAATGTTACTAACATGGATGGAATGTTTGGCGGGGGTAACAGTTTAGTTACTTTGGATATCAGCAGTTTTGATACAAGCAATGTTGTTTCGATGGTTGGCATGTTTACATATTGGAACACTGTTACTCAAGATTGGAAGGGTAGTATATTAGAAGGAATAATTGGTTTAAATAGTTTTAACACAAAGAATGTGATTAGTATGCAAGATATGTTTTCTGGCATCTCTATTACGGCTTTAGATTTGAGTAACTTTGACACATCTAATGTCACTAACATGTATCATATGTTCAATAATAGTAAAAATTTAGAAATATTAAATATATGTGGCTTTAATACATTTAAAGTAACTGATATGCGTGAAATGTTTTTAAATACACCTGGTTTACAAACAATAAAAGTTGGTCCAAATTGGACAACGGATAATGCAAATACTACATATATGTTTACAAATAGCGGAGTATCAGGAGTAACAACCGGACAGTGTTAATAACATAAAAACGTTAGAGGTTAATGCTTCTAACGTTTTTGTGACTTATTTTCTTCTTCCAGTTAATTGTAATATTTTTCCGGCAGCTTTTACTTCTAGTTCATTGGTGCCTTCTAATAATTCTTTGGGGTCACCATCACAGTTTATAGGATAGTATGGGGTTTTATTTTCAAAGGTTAATTTTAAATAGTCAGTTGAAAAAGTATTTTGTTCGTTGGCGTTCATGATCCCATTTGGCGCGAAAAACGAGCGGGCTAAAAGAGGGAGAAGTTCAGATGGCTTGTGAACAATAGCGACTTCAAAGTTGTTGTCACACATGTTGGCACGAGGATTTATTCTTAAATTGGCAAAACTTCTTCCATTAAAAATAGCAATAAATATAACTTTTGTGCGAATCTTTTTATCACTAGTTTCATAAGTGATTTGATAAGGTTCTTTAACAATATTTTGGTATAATTCAGGATTGGTAAAAAGTTGATAAGCCCCATAACGGATATAACTAAAAGTCCCGGCGTCTTTTTTGTCATTGCTTTTATCAATTAAATAAGTGACAGGAGCTAAAATACCCATGGCGCCGACATAAGCAATGGGTTTATTATTGATAGTAATAATTTCTCGATGTTCGACAGGACCATTTAAAAGTTTTTTTGTTGCTTTTACAGGGTTATATCTAGGAACAAAAGTGTTTGGTCCCATGTCGTTGGTAGTACCGGCTGGGATATGTCCATAAATGGCTTTTTGATTGCCATCTAATTGGTGAAAAGCTTCATAAGCAGTACTTACAGTGCCATCACCACCCATAGTTAAAATAATATTGAATTGTTCATTTAAGGCTCCAATATTATTGGATAAAAAGCTTGCAGAAGTACTTTCTATTGGTATTGGAAAAAAGCCTTCTTCTTTAATAGCCTCAAGAATATGCTGGAAAGTTTTTCTTTTAAAACCAGAGGCTTTAGGATTATATATTAATGCGCATTTTTTTGTCATAGTATCTCCTTCTTTGTTTTGAGTATTATACTCTTTTTTGCTTTTTAACGCAAATTGTGTTATTTTATAAGGGGGTGTGATATAATTATATAGGGAGATGATACTATGTATGAAGGCAAAAAAATATTTGTATTAGGTATGGGACGTAGTGGCATTGCCGTAAGTAAATTGTTATGCGAAAAAAACCATATTTTATTAACCGACGTAAAATGTGACGATTTAGGTTTGATTAAAGAGCTGGAAGATATGGGAATTAATGTTGTTATTACGAAAAACCAAGCTGAATTATTTAATGAAAATTTTGACTATTTAGTTAAAAACCCGGGAATTAGGGCGGATCATGAAGTTGTAGTTAAGGCGAAAAAATTAGGTATTCCAGTTATTAATGAAATGGAAGTAGCTTATAATTTATTGCCTGATGGAGTTAAAATTGTTGGGATTACTGGCTCTAATGGTAAAACAACAACTACGTCTATTACTTATGAAATTTTAAAATTAGCTGATTTACCGGTTCATGTTGGTGGTAACTTAGGAATTCCTTTGTGTAGTATCATTAAGAATGTTAAAGCCGGGGATATTTTGGTTTTAGAGGTGTCTAGTCATCAATTGGTAGATTTAAATAATTTTAAAACGGATATTAGTGTACTTACTAACTTAAGTGAAGTGCATTTAGATATGTTTGGAACGTATGAGAATTATAAAAATAATAAATTACGTATTTTTAATCATCATACTAGTAATGATATAGCCATTTTAAATGGCAAAGATAAAGATGTAGTGGAGTTAACTCAAAATATTCCATCGAGAAAAGTTTATTTTTCTAGTGTGGGTGAAGCTGATTATTATATTAAAGATAATAAAATCTTTTATCATGATGAAGAAATTTGTGAGCTTAATGATATTAGACTTAAAGGAATGCATAACTATGAAAATGTTATGTGTGCTTTGGCAGTAGCTAGAGAATTTAATGTTAGCAGCGATGTTATAAAAGAAGCTTTAGATAATTTTAGCGGAGTAGAACATCGTATGGAATTTGTTCGTAGACTTAATGAAAGAGAGTTTTACAATGATTCTAAAGCAACTAATAATAAGTCGACGATTGTAGCCTTATCTTCTTTCACGTCACCAGTAATTTTGTTATTAGGGGGTCTTGATCGTGGCCAGTCTTTTGATGAACTTGATGACCATATGAATTATGTTAAAGGGGTTATCTGCTATGGAGAGACTAGGGATAAAATAAAAGATTATTGTAATTCACGAGGTATTGAAGTTACGGTGGTGGATGATTTAGATGAAGCTGTGAAATTAGCTTATAATTTATCAGAGGAAGGCGATACTATTTTATTTAGTCCGGCTTGTGCGAGTTGGGATCAATTTTCATCTTTTGAAGAAAGAGGAGAAAAGTTTAAGGAAATTGTTGATAATTTACAATGATTTCCTTTTTATTATTGACAAACTTTTGTTCGCTTAGTATAATTTAAAATAGAATAGGAGTTGGAGTTATGCTTAATTTATATATCGATTTTGATGGTGTTATTATGAATACGATTGATGTTACTTATAAAATGATGGAAAAAAGTAATATTGATTTTAAAGATAGTGAAAAATGTATAAAGTTTTACGAAACATTAGATTGGGAGAAGATCTTAAAGGAATCTTCAGCGATAAATGATAGTTGGGATTGTATTGGGAAAATTATTAATTCTAAAAAATTTAATGTAGCTATTTTAACGCATGTTAATTCTTTGGAGGAAATCATTCAAAAAGTTAAAGTTATTAGAGAACATTTTCGTGATATTACGATCATTCCAGTACCTAAAGCAATTTCAAAAACAGAAATGTTAAAAGCGGAAGGTGCGGTTTTAGTTGATGATTATGTTCATAATTTAGTTGAATGGGAACAGGCAGGGGGCTATAGCATTAGATTTGATTTAGATATGGATGGCAAGGGGTATCCAGTCATCGATAGATTAGATGTGTTAATTGATATGCTTGATTAAGGTTATTTTTTTAAAAGTATGTACAAATTGCTTAAAAAAATGGTATAATTGTTATTAGCTTGGAGATGGTGCTATGTTAGTATTAGCAAAAGCAGTTATGGCAATTATGCTAGGCTTTGTGTTAACAGTAATATTTGGCTATTTTGTAGTGAAATGGCTAAAAAGGGAAAAGTTAGGTCAAAATGTTAGCCGAACTTTGGGTGAGCGCCATGCGGCTAAACAAGGTACTCCAACGATGGGGGGGATAATGTTTATTATTCCGATTGTCGTGATTACGATAGCGTTAATTTTGACGGATAAAATGCAATTTTCAGCTAATTTGTTTATTGTGTTGTTTGTCTTTATTGCTTATGCTATTTTGGGGTATGTTGATGATTATTTAGTGGTGCGGAAGCACAACAATAAGGGTTTATCGATATTCGTTAAATTACTTGTACAACTAGTGATTGCTTTAGTGTTCTTTTATATTTATTTAAGTAGTGGAAATGAACCAGTATTAGACATTCATACGTTAGGTATACGTATTGATATGGGGTGGTTGTATGGAGTGTTTTTACTATTTGTCTTAGTGGGTAGTAGTAACGCTGTAAATATTACTGATGGTTTAGATGGTCTGGCTGGAGGATTATCAGCGATTGCTTTCTTTGCTTTTGGTATTATTTGTTGGGGTTCTCCATGGACACAAGGTAATGAAGATTTAGCAATTTTTTGTTTTGTAACAGCCGGAGCGATGGCTGGATTTCTAATTTATAATTGTCACCCAGCTAAAGTATTTATGGGTGATACCGGTTCATTAGCTTTAGGAGCAGTACTAGGTAGTGTAGCAATTATGACGAATCATGAAATTACCTTGGGAGTTGTAGCTGGTGTATTTATTATTGAAACTTTAAGTGTAATTATTCAACTTATTGCAATTAAGAAGTTTCACCGAAAGGTTTTCTTAATGGCACCATTACATCATCATTTTGAAAAATTAGGCTGGTCCGAAGTTGACATTGTCCGATTATTTTGGTCAGTTGGTTTAATATTAAGCATGGCTGCTGTTGGCTTTGGTGTATGGCTTTAATAATAAAATTAGGAGGAAAGAAATATGAGTAAAACAAAAGAAATTGAAATTAAAGTAGAAGGTAAAGAGTGGGAAAATGCTCTTGATAAGGCATTTAAAAACGCAAATAAAAAGGTTAAAATTGATGGCTTTAGACCAGGCAAAGCCCCTAAGGATATTTTCTTGAAAAAGTATGGCAGGGAATCTTTATATATGGATGCAGCTGATTTAGTAGTAGAAAAAGCTTATATGCAAATGCTTGAAGAAAATAAAGATCTAGTTAAAGATTTAGTGGCAAGACCAGAAATCTCTTTTAAAAATATTGATGATAAAGAAATTGTCTTTAATTTTGAATTAACCCTAAGACCTGATGTTAAATTAGGTAAATATAAAGGAATTAAACTTGATAAAGAAAAAGCGGAGGCTACTAAAGAAGAAGTTGAAGAAGCTATTAATAATATCCGTAATAGATATGCGGAAAATATTTTAAAAGAAGATAAAATTGATAGTGGTGATATTGCAATTATCGATTTTGAAGGTTCAGTTGATGGAGTGCCATTTGAAGGGGGTAAAGCGGAAAACTATTCTTTAACTATCGGTAGTGGAATGTTTATTCCTGGGTTTGAAGAGCAATTAATTGGTTTAAAAGCTGGCGATGAAAAAGATGTTAAGGTTAAGTTTCCAGAAGACTATCACGCAGCTGACTTAAAAGGTAAGGATGCTGTATTTAAAGTTAAAATTCATGAGGTTAAAGAAATTAAGGTTCCAGAATTAGATAAAGAATTCTTTGAAGATTTAGGAATGGAAGGTGTGGACTCTAAGGAATCATTAGAATCCCAAATTTCGGAAAATATTTTAACCCATAAACAAGCAGAAATTGATAATAAATATATGGATGCTTTATTAGATGAAGTAGCTAAAAATGTTGAGGTCGATATTCCAGAAGTAATGACGGAAGAAGAGTTAGATCGCATGGTTAAGCAATATGGTGAAAGTTTACAAATGCAAGGTTTATCTTTAGAACAATTCTATCAATTTACTAATTCTGACGAAAAAGCTTTAAGAGATCAAATGCGTGAGGAAGCTAATAAAAGAATTACTTATAGATTAATGCTTGAAGAAATTGCTAAAGAAGAAAAGCTTGAAGTTTCTGATGAAGAGGCCGATAAACAAGCTACTGAATATGCCGAAAAATATCAAATGGATAAAGATGAGTTTCTTAAGTTATTTGGCGGAATTGAAATGGTTAAATATGATGTTCAAATGCGTAAAGCCATGGAACTTATTAGAGGAGATGAAAAGTAGAATATCAATATTCTATTTTTTCTTTGAGTTTATTGACAGGCAAACAGGCGTTTGGTAAAATTGTGTTATAAGGCTAGGTGGTAAAATGTATGCAGAAGTATTAGTGGAACTTCGGGCTAAAGCGGTGGATAAAACTTTTACTTATAAAGTCCCTAATGGAATGAAAGTGGTTAAAGGTATAAGAGTTTTAGTACCATTTGGTTCGCGCAAATTAGAAGGGTTTGTTTTAAACGTTTTAAATAATGGGTCTTTTGATTTTGAAGTTAAAGAAATTATTTCTGTTATTGATGACAAACCTGTTATTAATGAAGAAATGATGGAACTTGGCAAATACATTAGTAAAAAGACTTTATCACCACTTATTACGGCATATCAAACAATGTTACCTAGCGCACTTAAGGCGAAAAATGGATTTAAGGTTAGTAAAAAATATGTGAGTTATTTAGTTATAGATAAAGAGAATACCGCTTTAAAAGGAAAACAGCTGGAAATATATAACTTAGTTAAAGAGAAAAATAAGGTGTTAAAAAAAGAAATGGTTAACATTTCTAGTTATGCGGTTAAAAGTTTACTTGATAAAGGTTATTTAAAAGAAGTTAAGGATGAAGTTTACCGAGTTGATGATGATTTTGCTTTAGAAAAATTGGATTATCTATTAACCGATGAACAAAAGAGAGTTTTATCTTCAGTTCATTTAGATAATTTTAAACCTTATTTATTACACGGGGTTACTGGCAGCGGGAAAACTTTAGTTTATATAAAGTTAATTGAACAAGTTATTAAAAGAGGTAAGGAAGCTATTTTGTTAGTTCCAGAAATTAGTTTGACTCCGCAAGTTGTTAATATTTTTAAAAAGCATTTTGGCAAAGTAGTGGCAATACTCCATAGTGCTTTAAGCGATGGTGAAAAGTATGACGAATGGCGAAAAATTGAAAATGGTGAAGTTTCGATCGCCATTGGGGCAAGGAGTGCGATTTTTGCGCCATTTACTAATTTAGGAATTATTATTATTGACGAAGAGCATTCGGCAACTTATAAACAGGAAAATATGCCAAAGTATAGTGCGATTGATGTAGCGATTAAACGCGCTCAAACTTATGGAATACCGTTAATTTTAGGTAGCGCGACGCCATCGATTGAAAGTTATACAAGAGCTTTAACAGGAACGTATGAACTTTTAGAAATGAAAGGACGGGTTAATCATAATTTGCCTTTAGTTTCTTTAGTCGATATGCGAGAAGAATTTAAAAAGGGGAATAGAATATTTTCAGAGGCTTTATCTTTAGCCATGAATGACCGACTAGCAAAAGGTGAGCAGGTTATTATGCTTTTAAATAGGCGAGGCTTTTCCACAGTAATTACTTGTAAAGAGTGTGGTTATACCCATAAATGTCCTAACTGTGATATTCCGCTTACTTACCATAAGAGTACGAATAGTATGAAATGTCATTATTGTAATTATACGACGAGTAAATTGATTAGTTGTCCTGAGTGTCGTAGCAAAAATATTAATTCTTTGGGAATGGGAACGGAAAAGTTGGAAAGTTTAGTTTTAGAAAATTTTCCTTTAGCTAAAGTTGTCAGAATGGATGTGGATACGACTAGAAGAAAAGGTGCCCATGCGAAAATAATTAATGATTTTAAGAATGGCAAATATAATGTTTTATTAGGAACGCAGATGATTGCGAAAGGCTTGGATTTCCCCAATGTTACCTTAGTTTGTGTGATTAATGGTGATAGTACTTTAAACGTGCCGGACTTTCGAAGTGCGGAGAGGACTTATGAGCTTTTAAGTCAAGTGGCTGGAAGAGCGGGCCGTGGAGACAAAAAGGGTGAGGTTATTATTCAAGGTTTTAATATGACGCATTATAGTATTGAAAAGGCGCGCATGCATGATTATTTAGGTTTTTATAAAGAAGAAATGAAAATAAGAAAAGTTTTAAAATATCCACCTTATTACAATTTGTGTAGTATTAGGGTTAGTGGTAAAAGCTTAGAAACAGTATTTGATGAAGCGGATAAAATTGCAGTTTATTTACGGAAAGAAATTAATGATAATATCATTTTGGGGCCTAGTGCGGCTAATGTGCCTAAAATTAATAATATTTATTATGTGGGAATTATTATTAAATTTAAACGAACTAAGGAAATTATTTTGGCTTTAAATTTTGTAAATGAGAAGTATGCAACTAACAGTAAAGTTAGGGTAGAAGTAGATTTAAATCCGCTTAAACTATAGTTATTTGGTTTTAAATGTGATAAAATTAAATATAGATTAAAAATAGATAGGAGCGGGAGCACATGGATTTTGATAAAATTGATATTATAAAAGAACCGACGATTATTTTTATGGGTACACCAGAGTTTAGTGTACCAGTATTAGAGGGATTACTTAGTAAATATAAAGTTAGAGCGATTGTGACACAACCAGATAAACCAGTTGGCAGGAAAGGAGAAGTTAAACCTTCACCAATAAAAGAAGTGGCTTTAAAACACGATATTTTATGTTTACAACCAGCTAAGATAAAAGATGCATTACAGGAAATTAATGTTTTAGAGCCAGATTTGATTATAACTTGTGCTTATGGTCAGATTTTACCGCTTGAGTTATTATTGATTCCTAGGCTCGGCTGTATTAATGTTCATGCTTCATTATTACCTAAATTAAGAGGTGGAGCACCAATTCATCACGCAATTATCGATGGTTATGCGAAGACAGGTGTGACGATTATGTACATGGCTGAAGCGATGGATGCTGGTGATATTATTACGGCTAAGGAAATTCCCGTTTTAGATGAGGATACGGCTTCTAGTTTACATGATAAACTTAGTGTTTTAGGCCGTGATTTATTACTACAAACGTTACCAAGTATTTTAAACGGAACGAATAAAAGAATTAAACAAGATGAGTCAGAGGCAACATATGGCTTTAATATTAAAAGAGAAGATGAAAAATTAGATTTTAATAAAACGAAAAGACAAATTGTTAATCAAGTTAGAGGCTTAAATGCTTGGCCAGGAGCTTATTGTATATTTGAGGATAAGATAATGAAAGTGTGGAAATGTTATCGGACAGATAATTTGTTTGAATTAGCTTTTCCAGGGCAAATTACTGCTTTATATGAGGATGGCTTTGGTGTTAAAGTTAGTAATGGTGAAGTCGTTTTTACGGAAATTCAATTAGCTGGTAAAGGCAAAATGAAAGCCCGAGATTTTATTAATGGCCATCATGATTTAGTGGGTAAAATTTTGAAGTAGGTGGATAAATGTTTAAAAGAATAAGGGAAAATCCAAAGTATCAAAAATTAAAAGAACTTTGGAAAAATCCGAAAACACATTCGATGATAGTTTTAGGATTTTGGCTAGTTTTTATGTTGGTGGCTATTCTTTTTGTTAGATTAACGACTAATACAGCTTCAACTACTCCTAGTGTTGATGAAGTAGAAACATCGGTAAGTAGTTTTGCAGATATGGATAATTATGCTTTTAGTTATGTAACTAACGATTTAGAAATTAATGGACAAGTGTATGGTGAAAAACTAGAATTTAATTTGAATAATCATCGTTATTATTATAACGGCAATACTTATATGATAAATGGGGATACAGGGGCCTTACAAGAGATGGATTTAAGCGTACTTAAGATAGATGCAAAGATGTTAAACAGTTTAGTAGAAGGCCTTACGGGTAGTGAAATAGAAGATTACACCCAGTATGTCATTCCTTTAGACCGCTTTATTAGTTTATTTGAAGCCTCTAGTGATACCAATTTATCGGCGGCAATGAGTTATAATGTCGTAATGAATGTATATAAAAATGAGAATGTTATTAGTAAAGTGATTTTGGATTTAACTAATTACCGAACTTTTAGATTTAATGATAGTAATCAGTATTTACTTTATATTTACTTTTATAATGTAAATAAGGTTGCAGATTTTACTGCCGATTATGAAAGAATAGTAGGAGGTATATAATGTCAGTACAACTTATAATTTTAGTAATTGCTTTAGTGGCTGTAATTTTCTTCTTCAAAAACTTTAATGCTTGCGTTTATTTTATCGTAATTGTGGATATTTTCTTAAGGCTAGTAACTTATATAAAAATCAATTATTTGCGCACGGATGCTTTTAGCTTTTTAAATGTTTTCCCGGCTGATATTCCAACGATTTTAAGAAGTTTTGATTTAGGTTTCTTTAATGAAATCTTAACAGTAATTTATTTAATTATTTATATTGTTTTTGAAGCGTTAATTATTAGTCATTTTGTTAAAAAGAAGTTTTAAAAATTTCTTTTTTTGTTGAATTTTATTATTGTTTAAATTAGGCAAGAAAAAGTGGGTGAAGAAAGCTCGCAATGATAAAAAATAAAAAATTTTTATAGTCTTTGCAGGAATCAGGTCTTTTAATATCGTATGATACTTATAAAGAGTAAAAAGTGGGCAAATAGAAAGGAGATGGAAAATGAATGAATT
>CALVRF010000033.1 GCA_944358495.1 uncultured Bacilli bacterium | reverse complement strand
TAGACAGTTCTTTTGATTATCGTAGTGAGCTAGCGCATAAAAATGGTATTGATAATTATCATGGTTCTTATGCTCAAAATGTTAAATTGTTAAGCTTGCTGAAACAAGGTAAATTGATAAAGGCCTAAAGTGTTAGACCTTTTTTCTTACTTGCTGAAATCACCTCTTAGTCACTTAAGAATATAATACAGTGAAAAGGAAGGAGAGATTATGAAAAAAATTATAGTAGGATTAATTTTGTGTGGACTAGTGATTGCCGGATTTTTTATTTTAAAAGATAACAAAAAGAATGATAATAAAGATTTAACTAAAGTTAAAGTCGGTGAAGTTACCCATAGTGTCTTTTATGCTCCACAGTACGTTGCTCATTCTTTGGGATACTTTGAGGATGAAGGACTTGATGTAGAATTATTACTAACGTCAGGTGCGGATAAAGTTACTTCAGCAGTTTTATCAGGGGATGTTCAAATTGGCTTTTGTGGAAGTGAAGCAACAATTTACATTTATCAGCAAGGTGAAGAGGATTATTTAGTTAATTTTGCTGCTCTTACTAAACGTGATGGTAGTTTTCTCGTATCTAGGGAAAAAATTGATGATTTTTCGGTAGAAGATTTGAAAGGAAAAAAGATTCTAGGGGGCCGACAGGGGGGTCGTACATTAAAGTTATAATGAAAGGAGAAAATGATGGATATTTTAATGATAGCTACAAATTTTATGGCAGAACATTTAGAATTTATTATATATTGTATTTGGGAGTATTTTGACACTATCAAAGGTCACATATAATAAAAGAGTTTAGCTAATATGTCCAATTATTTTAGGACATCATGGCTAAACTTTGTTTCATTATTAAAACTAAATTTATAGTAAATCTCTATAGTTTTATCTTCACTAATTAGAATTTTATCGATTATATTTTTTAAAAAAACAGGATTTTGTGGATTTATATATTTTTTTAGATTTAGTTCTTCTTGTTTATATGTATCAATTTTTTGAATGTTTATTGAGCAATCATGAATTTCATCTTGATATTTTTTGCTTAATCTTTTAAACATTTCTATGGAAATGTTTCCTTTTAAACGATCTTCATAAATTCTTTCAATATAAAGGTTATTAATTCTTATTTTTTTCTTTAACTTATTAATATGTTTTTGGCTTTGATTTTGGAAACTGTTTTTGTATTTAATAAGTTTTTTTTCAATAACCTGATAGTTAACGTTTTTTAATATTTGATTAATTTGTTCTAAAATGGTTTGTTCTAATTTATAATAATTTAAGCAATGCGGAGTACATAAATGATACTTACTATTAGCAGTATAATATGTGCAATGGCAATAAAGTCTTTTTTTATCTCGACTTTGGTTAATTCCAATAGCATGGCCACATTCTTTACAACGTAAAAGCCCTGATAAAAGATAATTCTTAGTTGATGTTATATAAACTTTTTGAGAAAATCTTTGTTGGATAATACTGAAAGTTGGTTTATCTATTATGGCTTCATGGTTATTAGGAATAATAATCCAGTCTTCTTTAGATGTCCTGATCTCTTTAGAGGATTTATAATTTATTTTTTTTCTTTTTCCTTGGATTAAATTGCCAATATAGGTTTCATTGGTGAGAATTTCTTTGATGGTTCTTGAACACCATTGATTACTAATGTTATTTTTTAATCCTGCATACATGCTTGGTGTTGGAATGTTATTTTGGGTAAGAATATAAGCTATTTGTTTAAGACTTTTCCCTTGGAGTGCCATAGTAAAAATTTGTTTTATTATGGGTTTGACTTGATTATCAACTATTAATTTATGTTTATTCATAGGATCTTTTTTATAACCATAAGGAGCTTTCCATCCTAGAAATTGACCATTTTCTTTTTTATTTTTAATAATTTTGCGAATTTTTTTAGAAGTATCTTTTAAAAAGTAATCATTAAACATTAATTTGAATTGTAAAAATTCTAAACCGGGAGTTTCATATAAAGTATCAATATCATCATTAATGGCAATATATCTAATACCTTTTTCCGGAAATATTCTTTCTATATATTCACCCATGGAAATATAATCACGTCCCATTCTGGAAAGGTCTTTGGTAATAATAGTATTGATTTTACTGTTGGTTAGGTCATTAATTAATCTTTTCCAAGCAGGTCTGGAAAAATTGGAACCGGTATAACCATCATCAACGTATTCATCAATGACTAAAAAATTGTTTTTTTTGACAAAGTCTTGTAATAGGCCTCGTTGATTAACTATACTTTCGCTTTCAAGATTATCGCCATCTTCTCTAGATAATCTAATATAAAGACCTGCTTTAACATTTAATTTTTTCATTAATTACTACTTTCTAAATAGTTTTTTAATAGTATTTCGATAATTGTTTGTAACGATTCACCATCAGTATTAAAAATATTTTTTATTTGCATTTTATCACCCATTTAAGTATATGAAATTATTTTTTTTTAAGAAAAAAAGTTACATAAAGTAACTATTTATGATGATGATTAGTAACTTGATTTTCATAATCAGTTCTTACAGCTTGGATTAATTGGCTTTTTTGTGTTTTGGTTAAATCGGGATTATTCATAATACTTTGTTCTAAAAGGCTATATCCATCTAATTCTGATTGTTCAAGTATTGTTGGTGAATTAGTGGTCTCATGGTCATGTTCTATATTTTCTGTTTGCTCAGTAGATTCAGAAGTTGCACTAGGCGTATCATACACTTCTTTACTAAAATTTCTTTTTAAAATGTCTTTTAAGTCTTTAATTATTTTTTGAAAATAACGATTTAGATTAGTTCCTGATAAATTAGGATCTATGGTAGATTGTTTAGTTTCACATAAAGCAATAATATCTAACATTTCTTCTTGAAAATAAGTAGGAAATTCTTGAGGCCTGATTTGACGATGTGTTAATTCAGAATTAAAATATCTGATGATAAAATCTTCCAATTCTAGTATTCCACGTTGCATATGGTGGCGAAAGCTTTGAATAGTGATATCTTGAAAAATATAAGGGTCGATATTTAACTGGGCATAATAAATATATTCATTAGCTGACGGCTTATTTGATAAAGCATATTTTGTAATTGTTCTTCTAAATTACTGGTTAATCTTAAGGTTTGATTTTTTAATTGATCATTCATAAAATTCCTCTTTCTTGTACTAATTATATAAAAGTAAATAAACTTTATTTAATTTTAAATTTTTAGATTCATCTTTTGATTTTTAAAAATTTTAGAATCCATTTCTTTTAAATTCGGAGAAATTATTGGTTTAAAAGCCATTTGATTTAGAATATCTCGTTCTAAATCAACTCCAGGAGCAATTTCGATTAGTTCTAGTCCTTGAGAAGTTAGTTTAAAAACAGCCCTCTCTGTGATATATAAAATTTCTTGATTATTTTTAATGGCATTTTTGGCGGAAAACGTTATTTGCTGAACTTTTGTAACAAACTTTTGGGTTTTTCCTTCTTTAATAATATTTAGTTTTGCATCTTTTATTTCTTCTTTTAATCCACCGGCCGTAAATGTGCCCATAAATACAACTTTTTTAGTATTTTGCGTAATGTTAATAAAACCACCAGGTCCCGTAACTCTTGTTCCAAATTTACTAACATTAACATCGCCATTCTCACCAACTTCAGCTAGTCCAACAATAGCCATATTTAAAGAACCACCATTATAAGCATCGAATTGCTCAGCTGTAGAAATAACAGAATCGGGATTAATCGCTCCGCCAAAAGCGACACCACCAATAGGAATGCCACCAGTTGGACCGGATTCAACTGATAAAAAGATGTCATCACTGATTCCCTCTTCAGCACAAGCATTAGCAACGGAGTCAGGCATACCAACGCCTAAATTAACAACGTAGTCTTTTTTTAATTCCATAGCACTGCGTCTTCCACAAACTTTTCTTTCGTCTAATGGCCTAATGGTTATCTTTTTTAAAGGAATTCTTTTATCACCGGTGACTTCTGGTCGATAAACTGGCATATTATATTCGCCTAATGATAAGTCGGGCTTAGCCACTAAAACATAATCAACGATGGAAGAGTGAATAAGAACATTTCTAGCTCTTAAGGTGTTTTTAGGAACTATTTTTTCGACCTCGACAATTACAATACCACCACTATTATGGGCAGCGATGGCCATATTATATTGTTCGCCAATTACAGCTTCGTGTTCTAAAGAAACATTGCCTTCTTCATCCGCATAAGTAGCTTTAATAACGGCAACATTGATGGGAAATGATTTGTATAGTAATTGTTCATGGCCACCAATATTGAGCAATTCAACAAAAGGTGTTAAATCTTTGGCTTTTTCATTGGCACAGCACCCCTCAATTCTTGGATCGGCAAAAGTATTAAGACCAACTTTAGTAATCACGCCAATTTCGTGACCAGCAATGGCACGATATAAATGATTAATAACCCCTAAGGGAACAGCGAAGGCAGGAAATTGATTTTGTCCAATCGCATTACCGAAAATTCTTCCCATTCCAAGATGGGCACAAATAGCTTTACCCACTAGGCCTTTTTTAGCAAGCATATTCATTCCAACTTCGTCTTCTGTTAGGTTTCCTGGACTAATTCCACAAGTTACGGTTAAATTTTTAGGATGGCCAGTTTGAATAAAACTATCACTAATACCTTTGATAATAGATTCTGCTGATCCAGAACCACCAGAACCACTAATAGCTACAGTGTCATTATCATGAATAAGGTTTTTTATATCTTCAGTTTTGATTAGTTTCATATTATCACCATTTTTATGATAACATAAATACCAAAGAAAAACAAAGCTAACTAAATTAACTTTGTTTTTTTGCAGTTTTCTTTACGGGAATTTGTTCTTGCTGTTTTAACTGTTTATTTTCTTTCATAAGGTCCATAAACTCTTTAAGAATAGCGCTTAACACAATGGTTAATAAAGTGGCCGGAATAAATACAGCCCAGAAAGAATAAGTTGTAGCAGCCGTATTTGGTCCAAGTAATTTAAGAATGAATATAGCTACTGGATAATGTAACATGTA
This sequence comes from uncultured Bacilli bacterium, assembly GCA_944358495.1. Lineage (GTDB taxonomy): Bacteria > Bacillota_I > Bacilli_A > RF39 > UBA660 > Coprosoma. The sequence continues at coordinate 7,807 of CALVRF010000033.1, read as the reverse complement.
AATATGTAGTGATATACTACCTAAATAGTCAAATAATTTACTAGTATATTTATTATTTAGTAAGCTTGTTATTTTATCTTTATTCAATAGTGTTAAGCCAATAACAACAATACATAATAATGCTACTGTCCATCTTTCTAAATTAAACCAAGTAGCTGGATAAATGGTATACCATAAAAGTAGTCCAGCACTAACAATATATAAAAGTGTTAAAGCACTTTTCCCTGCTGGAGTAAATTTATGGTCTTTAATTTTTTGAATTAAATAGTATAACATAATTCCTGCTACCATACCCATTAAAACAAAAAGTAAGCCATTATTCACTCCAAAAATCGCAGTCGCATCGGTAGCTGCGCCACCCGTACCATTAGTAGAGGCGGTTTGAGCACCAAACGTAGACCATGCAGTTTGAGAAGCTCTAGTATCGGTAAAACACCACCATCCACCTAAGAAGATAAAGATGATCGGCGAAATGATACCGGCTGTTAAGTCTTCGTTTTTGCATAATCCCCAATATAAGAAATAGCCAACGATGATAATAGCTGATATAAACCATAATGGTCCATTTAAATTAAAAAATTCGTTACCTAAACTTCGAAGTCCAGCTGCGTGAAAGCCTAAGAATTCCCAAAAACTATTAACAATCATGGTACAAATTTCTTGTAAGTTATAGTCTGGATAGTAGAAACTAGTACAAACAATAACTCCCAAAATATAGCCAATAATCAATACTGGGATTAAGGCTTTTATCCTTGACCATGTGTATTCCCATGCTCTGGATGAAGCACTTCTTTCTTTATAATCTTTATCTGCAGCCCTCTTTTTAAAGTGAGATACCATGAAGAATCCGGCTGTTAAGGTAAAGATCCATAATACTTCGCTTGAGCCAAAGAACCAGTTAGTTGATTCTAGATAATAACCATTAGAACCGTTACAAGTATTGGCTATAATAAATCCAATATGAAAACCAATAATAGCTACAGCTATCATGAAACGCCATAACTCAATCGCACTATTTCTTTTCTTAACCGCTTTCTCTTTCATCAACACTCCTCCTTCTAAGTAGTCACCTACTATATAACATTTTAACATTATATCAAATTTTGTACAACATTTTTTTATTTTTTTGTTATAAGTTTTGAAGCCGATGAGGTGGTATGCCAGCGATGACACTCGAATGGGCTATTAATGAAAATGGTATTAGTAGCGATGAGACAAACATCGATACTAGTGTAGAATTTTCTTCAATGTCTGGATCTTTTATTGGGGGCAATGGTGATTTTGTAACGTTATTTGAGCCAACAGCTTCAGAATTAGAAAAAGAAGGCTATGGCTATATCGTTGCTTCTGTTGGTGAATTAGGCGGTGTTGTTCCTTATACAGCTTATAATGCAAAAAAAAGTTATATAGAGCAAAATCCTGAAGTAATTAAGGGCTTTAATAAAGCAATTCAAAAGGGATTAGATTATGTTTTTAATCATTCCGATAAAGAAGTAGCCGAAGTTATTGCTGATTATTTTCCAGATACTTCAATAGAAGATTTGACTAATATTGTTAAAAATTATAGAGATAGTGATTCCTGGTTTACAACTACTTATATCGAAGAAAGTGATTTTGAACATATTCAAGAGATTATGGAAAATGCTGGATACTTGACCGAAAAAGCACCTTATAATAAGTTAGTCGACAATTCTTTTTCAAAGGAACGATAATGATTTTAAGAATTAAAGATTTACGGAAAATTTATCACACAAAACAAAATGAAATTTTGGCTGTGGATAATTTTTCTTTTGATTTAAAAGAAGGAGAATTTGTGGCTATCGTAGGACCGTCCGGTTGTGGTAAATCAACAATTTTGTCTATTTTATGCGGTTTAGAAAAGGCTTCTGCAGGAACTATTAAAACTGAAGATGGCATAAGTTTTGGTTATATGCTTCAAGGTGATAACTTATTTGAATGGCAAACCATTTTTAAAAATTGTTTACTTGGCTTAGAACTGAAAGGAAAAGTTAGTGAAAAGGATAAAGAGTATGTTAAAAAGTTGCTTAAAACTTATGGCCTAGAGGAATTTATGAATGCCTATCCTAGCAATTTATCAGGTGGTATGCGTCAGCGTGTAGCTTTAATTAGAACTTTAGCGACTAGACCGGACTTACTTTTACTTGACGAGCCATTTTCGGCTTTGGATTATCAATCAAGATTAGCTGTTTCTGATGATGTATATAAAATTATTAAGAGTGAAAAGAAAAGTGCCATTATGGTAACCCATGATATTAGTGAAGCTATAAGTATGGCTGATAGAGTTATTGTTTTATCACAAAGGCCATGTACAATTAAAAGCATTTATGAAATTAAGTTAACGGATAAAAGCACACCAATTAATAATCGTAAAGCTAAGGAATTTGCCAAGTATTATGATATGATATGGAAGGATATTGATTATCATGTTTAGTTTAGAACATAAATTATATTTAAAAAATATTAGAAAACGAAAATTCTTAATAAGAATGATGCAAATTTTAATTATCACCTTATTAATCGTTATTTGGCAATTAGCAGCGAATTTTGGCCTTATTAATACATTTATATATTCTAGTCCTAAAGAGATCGTAATAACGATTATAGACTTATATAATGACGGTTCATTATTTTATCATATATGGGTGACTTTATATGAAGTAATAGTTAGTTTTGTAATCGGTACAATTATCGGAATATTAGTGGCTACTTTATTATGGAGATTTGAATTTTTAGCTAAAGTATTAGATCCTTATTTAACCGTCTTAAATAGTTTACCTAAAGTTTCACTGGGTCCAATAATAATTATTATAGCAGGAGCAGGCACTGGCTCTATTATACTAATGGCTTTATTTATTTCGGTAATTATTACGATAATTAATGTACATCAAAGTTTCATCAATACTGATCTTAACAAAATTAAATTACTTAAAAGTTTTAAAGCAAGTCAAAGCCAAATATTTTTTAAATTAGTTTTACCGAGTAATTATAATAATATTATTAGTACTTTTAAAGTTAACCTTGGCTTAGTATTTATTGGGGTTATTATGGGAGAATTTTTAGTATCTAAAGCTGGTGTTGGCTATTTAATTATGTATGGTTCACAAATATTTAATCTTGACTTAGTTATGACTGGAATTATTATTTTGGCTATTATGGCAAGTATCATGTATTATCTAATTCTTTTTATTGAAAAAAAGCTATCTAAATGATAGTTTTTTGCTATTAAAACTGGCTCATAGAACTTAAACATAATAGTTAATTCTCTATATACTTTCGCTGATAATTAGGTTATCAATAATAATTACTCATATATTTCATATTTTTCTCTAAATATACCTTTTAATTAGTAACAAATTCCTATTTTTTCATATACTATTTATTAATATGATATTGGCATAGTCAAAAAATATTTTCCTTCATAACTTATACTAGAGGAGGTAAAGAATGAACGAAAACGAACAAACAAATGATGACAAAGAAAAATCAAAAGATCCCTGCTTATGGCAAGTTATCAACTGCGAAAAAAAAGTATGCCCTACTGGGCCTACTGGTCCAAAGGGGGCAACAGGACCTACTGGTGCTACCGGAATGACTGGGCCTACTGGTCCTAGAGGAGCAACGGGGCCTACTGGTCCAACTGGTGCTACTGGAATGACAGGTATGACTGGGCCTACTGGGCCTACTGGTGCTACTGGAATGACAGGTATGACTGGACCTACTGGGCCTACTGGTGCTACTGGAATGACAGGTATGACTGGACCTACTGGTGCTACTGGCGCAACCGGAATGACGGGTATGACTGGACCTACTGGGCCTACTGGTGCTACTGGCGCAACCGGAGCCACTGGTGCAACTGGTCCTTCAGGCGGTTCATTTAATGCTAGCGCCATGGTACATGATGAATCTAACGCTGTAATACCAACTAATGACCCAATTAGATTTAATATTACTAATTTATACAATGGTATTACCTATGATGCGACTAATGGGGAATTTACAGTTCCAAGTGATGGATTATACATTATTCACTGGTGGATTAATGTTAAAAATAATAACCATCTATCAGAAGACTGTGAACAACATACATTAGGTATTGAATTACATCAAATATACCCGTATGATGCTTTGATTGCACATTCATCTACACACAATAAACTTAGTTGTTGTGAAACAGGTACGATAAATGGTAATGCTATCTTCGATGCGACTGCTGGCGCTAAATATCGATTTGTGAACTCATCTGCTGTAGACTTTGCTCTAATTCCTAACGATTTATATTCTGCTTCTGTTTCAATTACTAGAGTGAACTAAATTTATTTTAAAACCACTTTTATTAAAATGAAAGTGGTTTTTCTGTTAAATATTTTCTACACTTGGAACATTCACGCAGAATAAACATTCGAATACAAAAACAGCTCTTGAAAAAACAGAACAAATGATAAAATAATAAGTATAGTTAATATTCTGATAACGAAATGGGATGATATAATGAATAACAACAGCATAATTGTTTATGTAGATTATGGCAGTATTTATTTTAACATTAAGGATATAATGGAAAGAAAACATCTTAGCAAGAATCAAGTCGCTAAAAAAACAGGACTCCATCATCAAATTATTGAAAGATATTACAGCGGTAATGTAACTAGATATGACAAAGATGTTTTAGCTAAATTTTGCTTTATTTTCGATTGTAACTTAGATGATATTATGTATTATGTTAAGCCAAAAAATAACTAAAGAACAAACTCTTTAGTTATTTTAATTCATCATTAGCTTTAGCATTTAAATTTAAATCTGCAATCCTACCTAATTTATATGCATAGTAACCAGCAGCACCAATCATCGCAGCATTATCCGTACAATAGTTAAGATCAGGAATAATTAAATTTACATTATTTTGGTCACATAATTCTGTCAATCTTTCTCTAAGTCCTCTATTAGCCGCCACACCACCAGCCACGATTAAATTGTTAACATCATAGTTTTGTAAGGCTTTCATAGTTTTTTTAGTTAAAATTTCCACTACTTTATTTTGAAATGAAGCAGCTATATTAGCTGGGATAATTTCATTTCCACGTTGCTTTTCATTATGAACTAAATTAATAACTGCACTTTTTAAACCACTAAAACTAAAGTTATAACTATTATCATCTAGTGGAAGAGGTAGAGAATACGTATCTTTTCCATTGTGGGCAAGCTTATCAACTAATGGTCCACCCGGATACGGGACATTAATAACTCTAGCAATCTTATCATAGGCTTCCCCAACCGCATCGTCTAAAGTTCCTCCAAGTTTTTCAAAGCTATAATCTTCTTTCATATAAATTAATTCAGTATGACCACCACTTACTACTAAAGTAATTAGTGGAAAAGATAGTGGTTTAACTAAGTTATTCGCATATATATGGCCAGCAATATGATGAACTGGTATTAATGGCTTATTATAAACAAAAGCTAGTGTTTTAGCAGCCATAAGTCCTATTAAAAGAGAACCAATAAGACCTGGCCCATAAGTGACGGCAATCGCTGTAATATCATCCATAGTCATATTAGCTTTTTTTAACGCTTCATCAATTACTAAAGTAATGTTTTCCACATGCATGCGACTAGCAATCTCAGGAACTACTCCGCCATAGTTGGCATGAGTATCCATTTGCGATAAAATTACTGTGGATAACTCCGTATGTCCATCTTTTATGATAGATGCACTAGTTTCATCACAACTGGTTTCAATTGCCAAAATATATGTACTCATAGTTTCACCTCAATTCTTTAACCATTAGATAAGCATCTTTACTACCATAGTAATTTTGTCTAACAGCTTTTATTTCAAAATTATTTTTTAAATAAAAATTTACAGCAGTTAAGTTATCTGTGTTTACTTCTAAACTGATATTTTGACATTTATTTTTTTTTATTTCATCAATAGCAAATTCTAATAATTGTGTACCAATATTCTGATGACGATAATTTTTCATTACTAAAATATAGTTTATTTCACTTCGCTCATAGATAATACTATAGACAACAATTCCTTTAATTTCTTTATCCTTATAAATTGCAATATTTTCAAAAGGATCATTGGTTCTGCGATAATGAGGAAAATAAATTTTTAATAAATTATCAATTTCTAAACTTTTTTGAATTTTTTTAATCATGAAATTTATGTAACTTCTCCTCAGCTTCAGTTAATTTTAAATATTTAGGCTTTAAAGAATGTGGATTAACGGCTTCATCATTAATATGTTTTTTGATAACCTTCAAAATATCAATATTTGGTTTGATTTCGCCATAGCTATCATAACTGACAACCGTTCCTTGTTGATTAATATCATTAAATAATATATGTTGATCACTCATGATAGAATTTAGGTTGACATCATAAACCCCCGCATATACATAACCTCTTCTAGCATCAATCACTGCTATATTATTCTGATTACTAGGTGTACTAGCAATAACTTCTAGAGAAGAAATAGAAATAACTGGAATATTTAAAGCCCAAGCCATGGTTTTTGCAACCGTTAGTCCTACGCGTATCCCAGTAAAAGAACCAGGACCATTTGCAATAAAAATTTTATCTAACTCGCGAGGTTTAATTCCGGCCGTTTTAAAAGCCTCATCAATCACGGACATAATAGAACTAGACATATCTTTGCCGACTTTTTGGTTATAATAATAAGCTATTTTATCATCTATAACAATAGCGACCACCAAGGTAGCGGTCGCTGAATCGATTAATAAATATTTCATAATACGGCCTCACATAGTTCTTCATATTTTTGCCCACGTGGCTCTACTAATAAAACTCTAGAATTTTCTCCGGCTACTTTAATCCTAATATCCAATCTCTCTTCCGGTAAAATATCTTTGATTGTACTTGCCCATTCGATGATTACTACTCCACCTTTAGTAAAGTACTCTTCAATGCCTATGCCATCTGTTTTACCATCTAACCTATAAACATCCATATGATATAGTGGTAATTCACCATCATATTCTTTTATAATATTAAAAGTTGGCGAAGTTATATTTTCTTTGATACCTAAAGCACTAGCAAAACCTTTAGTAAATAAAGTTTTGCCACTACCTAATTCACCATTTAAACAAATTATCATATTGGGAAATTTTTCGGATTCTAAATTTTGAGCAAGTTCAATTGTTTCCATCTCACTTCGCATTGTTAACCTATATTCCATAATAATCACCAAAAACATTATATCAAAAAGCATTAGTATTTTACAATAGTTTTTAAAGAAAATTAACGATAATAAAAAGGCCCTTATTCAGGCCTTTTAAACACAAAAAAATTCGCAACGTCCTACTCTCGCTTACACTACCATCGGCGCTGAAGTGCTTAACTTCTGTGTTCGGGATGGGAACAGGTGTATCCACTTCGCTATCGTCACGAATTAAATATAAGAGAAATAATTCTCTGAAAACATGGTAATATGATATTTCAATATCTCTTAAGAAAAATTAATGGGATTAAATCCTCGATCTATTAGTACTGGTCAGCTCAACATGTCGCCATGCTTCCACCTCCAGCCTATCAACCTCATAGTCTTTAAGGGATCTTACTTATTAAATAATGGGAAAACTCATCTTGAAGTTGGCTTCCCGCTTAGATGCTTTCAGCGGTTATCCATTCCCTACATAGCTACTCTGCACTGCCACTGGCGTGACAACAGATACACCAGAGGTAGGTCCATTCCGGTCCTCTCGTACTAGGAACAGCTCTCCTCAATTTTCCTACGCCCACGACGGATAGGGACCGAACTGT
>CALVRF010000032.1 GCA_944358495.1 uncultured Bacilli bacterium | reverse complement strand
AGCTTTTTTTATCATATAATTTTCCCCAACTTTTTTTGGCGTTTTTATATAAACAATTTGCTTAGGATGTCTAACCACCTGAATAAGATTTCCATTTTCATCATAAATGTCATAAACTATTATTTTAAATTCTTCATTAGGCCCAAACACGATCACTTCATCACCTACTTGAAAATAATTGCGTTGCTCTATTTTCATTAACCCTGTTTTTTCATCGTAATCCTTAATTACTCCTAAAAAATCTTGATTAGTCACTTCCATACGTCCATTATAATACTGAGCTTCCTTGCCAAAATAATGGTTAAAAAACTGTGGAACAGAATCACGATTCGCACATCTTCTTAATACCCGTTCATATTCTAAATTATATTCATAACTATCAGGATTGTTCCAAAAATTATCAATTACCTCTCGGTACACTTTCACAACCGTAGCTATATAGTATAATGAACGCATTCTACCTTCGATTTTTAAACTATCTACACCAACTTTAATTAACTCTGGAATATATTTGATTAATGACAAATCTTTAGTACAAAATGTAAATGGCTTTTCGCCTTTAATAATCTCATTATCATCAAGCAAATCAAAATTCCACCGACATATTTGACTACAACCACCACGATTAGAATCGCGAGCAGTTAAATAATTTGATAAAACACACCTACCACTATAAGAAGCGCACATGGCACCATGGATAAAGACCTCAAGTTCAATATTCACACTTTGCTTTATATCACAAATGTCCTCATAAGTACATTCTCTAGCCAAAACCACGCGCTCTACACCTTCATTTTTCCAGAATTTAACTGCTTCTTTATTAAGAGTTGATGCTTGCGTTGACAAGTGAATAACTAAATTAGTATTAGCTTTTGCCAAATTAATAATCGCTGGATCACTAACGATAATCGCATCAACCCCGATTTCATCTAAATCCTTTAAATAGTTAGTAATTGTTTCTAATTCCTTATTATGCATCGAAATGTTTACAGTCACATAAACCTTTTTCTTAAGTTCATGAGCATAATCCACAGCTTTTTTTATTTCCGAAACAGTAAAATTATCAGCATTAGCTCTTAAGTTAAAATCACCACCAATATACACCGCATCAGCACCATACATAAAAGCAATTTTAACACGCTGCAAGTCACCAGCTGGCGCTAATAACTCCGGCTTAACCATTTTTCTTCACCTTATAAATTGTTTCAGTATATAAAAAGCCTTGTTCAATCGGAAATGAATTATTAACCTTTTGGTGATAATCAATTAATACCTTTTTAAAATCATCAGCAGCAATCATCAAACTATTAAAAACTGCATAATCCATACTACCAAACTCCTCTAAAGTTAAATTTAAAACATAATTAGAATACACGGTCGTTCCATATTTACCATCGACAATTGGATATTTTTTTCCCTCTTTAGCAAGCTTTTGGCTTTTACCACGACTATCTAAATCAAAATAATTAATATAATTATTAACTAAATGTCTTCTAGAAGTAAACATTGGAATATAACCAAAAACATTGATAAATAATTTGGCTTTTGTATTTGCTTTAATATCCATCATTTCTTTTTTTGTTAACTCCGAAGACAAATAAGCATATTTTATTCCTTTTTCATACCAATAATTAATAGTAGCATAATTAGTAACTAAATGTTCCTGTGCCCATACTAAATCAGTTTTTAATCCCAATTTCTTTTTAAACTCCACTAAGGCAATATCATAAAATATAATTCCCTTAACTTGTAACTTTTCCAAATTCAATAGTAGTTTTTTTAAACCATTTAATTCATTATTATGAATATTTTTATTGACAAGAACAAAAATCTCTTTGTTTAGTTTTTGCAACTCTCTAACATCTTCAATATCAAAACCTTCTCCCAAATTAATACTATAATTTTTAATAGGTACAATAAAAGCCTGAACTAAGTCTTCAATATCTTTAGCTTGTTTTAAATTATTAATGATTACTGCTACTTCCATAAACTCACCTCCCAAGATTATATCAAAAAAAAGTAGAAAATTCTACTTTTCACTAGTTTTAGCTGTACTTTTTCTCGTACTAGTCGTTTTTTTAGCACCAGTTTGCGCTACTTTCTTTTTAGTTGTCGTACTAGCTTTTTTAGTTGTTGTACTGTTTTTTTTAGCAGTTGTACTTGTTTTAGTACTTTTTCTTTTAGTTCCACTAGTCTTAGTGCTTTTCACTTCTTTCTTCTCCGCAGCTTCTAAGGCTAATCCATCAGCATCCCCACTAGTTGCCTCATAATCTTTTCTCACAACATTATAAAAATTAGCAAAAGTTACTAACATATATGGAATTAACCATATATATAAAAGGCAAAATGTAAATAATCCTAGTATAATCCATCCTATAAAGCTTAGTGCTAAAACAAAATACTCTAATATATAATTTCCCATCATATCAAAACTTTTTCCCAACACTCTAGTAATTTTTAAGTTAGGCTCATCATATAAAATAAAATATGATTGAGAAAAAGAAATAGCAATATAAATACTAACTAATAAAATAGCCGTTGATAATAACATTCCAAAGATAATCAACAACACTGAAAGCATAGCATTTAACTCAGTTTGATACAACATAATTATAATCAAAGATTTAAAAGCTAAGAATTCCAACACCCAAGCTAATAGTCCCACCAAAAACAAAATAACCGTCAAACCAATATATTTAATAAGCAAATCAGTTCTATCAAATATGTCAACAAAGTTAATTTTCTTTCCACGGGATACCTTAAGTATCATTCCTACAAACCCCATTATTAATGAAGAACAAACGATAATCGTTAATATTGGAGCAAGCCATGAAGCCTCAATTAAATCCGCTACTAATAAACAGTCCCAGCCAATTAGTACAAATAATAATAAACTAGAAATAATTACTAAATAATTACCATTCAATTTCTTTCTAGCCGCCATTTTCAACTTTGCACTAGTCATATTCTTTTATCTACTCCTTCCTATTATTAAGTATACCATAATTTTACACTTTTTGATAATAAAATAACCAAAACATTGAATTAAATTTCTTTTACACTTGATATATAAAGAAAAAAGCCACAATTTTTTTTGCAGCTCATTTCTTCTTACTAATTCCAATTCCATCACCGATCGATAAAAACTTCGTTGTAAACTCTTTATTACTTTCTAAAAATTCTCGATAATTGTTTATTTTGTTTACTAAAGCTCTCAAATTCTTACTTTTAATTTTTTCGGGGTAAAATACTAAACCATGAAAATTTAAATTATCTGAAATAATAACTCCACTAGATTTAAGATTATATTTGTATTTCTCAAAAAACTTAATATACTGAGCTTTAGCCGCATCGATAAAGATAAGGTCAAAAGTCCCATGAACTTCTATCTCCAAAGCATCACCCAAAATAATTTCTATTTGCTTCTCCAAACCAAAATCATGAACATTTTTAATAGCCTCATCATATCTAGTTTCATCTCGTTCAATTGTCACTATCTTAATATTTTTACTAACCAATGCCATATTAATAGCCGAATAACCAATCGCTGTACCAATTTCTAAAATATTTTTAACCTTATTTTTTAAAATGTATTCTTTCAAAAACAAAATCCCATCTTTTTGCATAATTGGGATATTGTTTTCGCGAGCATATTCTTCTAACCTATCCATTTGCCCTCTTCCTTAAGCTGATTAATAATAGCTTCATGTTCATTGGCATTCCTAGTAAAATAAACCTTTTTCTCACTATCTGCCACAAAATAATAACAATCAGTTTTCGTTGGATTAACTGTCGCTTCAATTGCACTTAAACTTGGATTAGCAATTGGTCCCACCGGTAATCCAAGCATCGATGTGCATCTTGTATTATAACCATTACAATCATTAAGTTCAGATTTAGTTAAACTTTCAGTCATTGATTTTCCAGCCGCATAATAAGTTGTAACATCACTACCAAGCGACCAACCATTATTTAAACGATTATAAAATACTCCGGCCACCTCAGCTCTATCACTATCCGTTACTGCTTCTAATTCGACTAAAGAAGCCAACGTTAAAATTTGATGGACTGTATAATCACTGCCTTCAATCACACTGCGTAATGGTGTTAATTTCGCATCAGTATTATCTAAAATTTTAGTTAAAATATTATCTAAAGTAAGTTCGCCTTTTTCAAAGACATAAGTATCTGGAAACAAATAACCTTCTAAATCATAATAAATTTCTGGATTTTTAACTTCATCCGTAATAAACCAATATTGTTCCTTTAAAGAATCAATATAACTTTCATCGGAAATTTTAGCCAAAAACTCATCACCACTAATTCCTGCATCTTCTTCGATAACTTCGGCCATTTGTCTAGCATTTAAACCCTCTCTAAATGTTAGTTTAGTACTAGTATCCTTAACATTATCTTGATTTCCCAAAGTTTCGACAATTTCTGCCACACTCATAGACTGATTTAATTCATAAGTACCAGCCACCAATTCTGATGGTTTATGTAATCTAAGGAAAATTTTATAGAAAAATTCTGATTTAATCAAATTTTTATCTTTAAGATTTTCAGCAATCGAGAAATAATTATTACCTTTATCAACCGTTAAAGTTATTGCCTCAGTATTATTACTAACTGGACTCGTTTGCAGTTTATAAAGGCCTAAAAATCCTACTGCACCTAAAATAATAAGCACTATTATAAATAGTGCGAATTTTTTTATTGAAAACTTACGTCGTTTAACTAGCATTTATGCCTGTGTGTCTTCCTCCACTTGATTTTGCATTTCTTCAAGAATTGTTTCAATAATTTTCCATTCTTTTTCCGTTTCAATGGGAATTAATTCAAGTGCAGCCATATCCTCACCTTCAGAAATTTTCAAATCAGCAGGGTTGTAAATTGACGCATATACTCTAATATTACCTTCATCATCAATAGAATTATCTGTATATACTATATAATTTTTCTTAGTTTCTGGCGATTCAAACATAAATAATGTTTCACAATCAATTTGTCTTCCTTCCGCATCTACTGCTTTAAATTTTAATTCTTCTCTTTCATCCATCACAAATTCATCCTTTCTTTATCTAAATAAGACTGTAATATAATATTGGCGGCCAAGCTGTCAATTTTCTTTTTTCTTTTCTTTCTTGACATATCAGCTTCAATCATATAACTGCTAGCCTCTTTAGTTGTTAACCTTTCATCTTGCATCACTACTTCAATTTTAAAAACATCCTCTAATTTCTTTTTAAATTCTAAAGTAATAAATGCTCTTTCACCCATTGAATTATTCATATTTTTAGGTAATCCTAATACAATTTTTTCAATCGGCTCATTTTCTATAATAGAAGATAATTGCTTAATCGCGTCATCATAATCACTATCTTCAAAATGAATAGTTTGACACGTAGTTGCGATTGTTTTAGTTATATCTGATATAGCTACCCCTAATGTCCGAGTACCTAAATCTAATCCTAAATACTTCACTAAATCACCCTCTACTATTACATATAATTTTAACATTTATTTTGGGTTTTGTACACCCCTTTTACGTAAAACAAAGGTAAATTATAAAATATCCGTCTGTATCAAAAAAGCCCAAATCAATGGACTTATTTAATTTCAATTACTTTATTTGATTTTTCGGTAGTTTCTTTTGGTATTTCAATTTTTAATACACCATTTTCAAAATTAGCAGAAATTTCATTCTCTTTAATATCTCCTACATAGAAACGACGTTCCATAGAACCATAAAATCTTTCTTTACGAATAAAGTTTTTATCGTTTGTTTCTTCTTTATCCTCTTTAACAGCTTTTACTGTCAAATAACCATTATCGTATTCTACACTAAGATCTTTCTTATCAATCCCTGGCATATCAGCTTCGATATGATAACTACCATCCTTTTCATAAATATCACATTTCATATTATCTGTCGGAGTTGCATTCATAAAACCATCAAAGAAACTATCTAAATCAAATCTTCCTGGTAACATTCGCATTTTTCATTCCTCCTTCAATTATGTTATAGCACTTTCTTTAGCACTTGTCAAGTAAGAGTGCTAAAGTATGACAAATTTTTTATTTTTTTCACAATTCTTAAAAAAACATTAACTTTATTCCTTTTTAAAATAAAACATGCTATAATTAATCTAGAAAGATGGTGTTTATATGGTATATACAAAAAGAAAAATAAAAAAACAAGCAATTATTGCAATCATAATTGTCATAATTGTCATTACCCTTATCATAACTGGTATTTTATTATTTAAGCATTTCACCAGTAACGAATACAAACTAGAACAAATCGGCTACAATGAAAAAGAAATAACTACGCTTATAAAAGCCGATGATAAAATTTTAAATAAAGCCTTAACTTCTGACTATGATAAAGATTTAATACCTCTAACAAAGCAAAAATATTTCTTGTGGAAAAATTATAACACGTATAAAGAATATATAAAAGATTTAGCCACAGAAACCAATACTATTGATTATAAAGATGTCGTAACTAAAGTTAATGTCAATCGCAACTACGATTACTACACCCATACTAAAGATACCGATATGAATCAAGGTAATGCTATTTTAGTTAATAAGTACTATAAATTACCAGAACAATATGCACCCGAAGATATTGTTGAAGTTAGTAACTGGTATGCTTATGGAACCATGAGTATTAGAAGCGAAGTGTATGATGCCTTTAAAGAAATGTTCAATGCTGCCAAAGAAGAAGGGATTACTTTAATCATCAATTCTGGTTATCGCACCTACGAATATCAAAAAGAAGTCTATGAACAGTACAAAGATGCCAACGGCGAAGAATATGCCGACAGCTATGCCGCTAGACCAGACTTTTCTGAACATCAAACTGGCTTAGCTTTAGACATTATCACTTATGGTACTTCTGGCGAAGAATTTGAAAATACCGATGCTTATAAATGGTTACAAGAACATGCCAATGAATATGGTTTCATTTTAAGATATCCTAAAGGTAAAGAAGATATTACCGGCTATGCTTATGAATCATGGCACTATCGCTACTTAGGAAAAGAACTAGCCACCAAAGTTAAAAATAGTGGTTTAACTTATGATGAGTATTATGCTTATTATTTAGATAAGGAGTAAAACATGAAAAAAAAATTAATCATTATAATTATTATTATAGTTATTCTAGTTGTAGCCCTAGCCTTACTATTGCTAAATAACAATAAAACCGAAACAGTCAAACAAAAACCAATAAAAGATAAACAAACTAGTGAAACTATAAACCCTTTAGAAACTAAGTTAAAAGCTGAAAAATATTATATTGATAACAATCTTCAAAGATATTTAAATTATGCCAACACCGAAGAAAAAGGTGAATTAACTCCCGCACAAATTATCTCTGAAGTTAACTGTAATTTAGATAAAACCAAATATGAAGATATCACTCCAACTAATATTAATCATAACAATTTAATGTTGGTAAATAAATACTATTATTTAACTGAAGACTATACACCTAATGACTTAGTAACACTAACTACTAAATATAATACCGGTGTTAATAGTCAAATGCGTAAAGAAGCGGCTGAGGCTTTCATGGAAATGTCCGATGCTGCCACTTTAGATAATATTATTATTAAAAATGCTTCTGCCTATCGCAGTTACCAATATCAAGTAAATCTATATGATAGATATGTCGAAAGAGACGGTCAGGATGCTGCTGACACCTATTCTGCTAGACCTGGTTTTTCTGAACATCAAACTGGCTTAGCCACTGATATTAATCAAATTGATAACGGTTTTGAAGATACTGACGCTTTTAGATGGCTCCAAGATAACGCTTATAAATACGGTTTTATTCTTAGATTTCCTAAAGATAAAGAAAATATTACCGGATATCAATATGAGCCATGGCATTATCGCTATGTTGGTAAAGAAATCGCCAAACAAATAAAAGAAGAAAATATAACATTTGAAGAATACTATGCTTATTATATCGAAAATGAAAACAATTCCTAAAAATTAAGAATTGTTTTTTTGTTTTTTTACATAATGTTTACCAAATTCAAACCCGGCTTTCTTAAGTGGAAATTTCATTACAGCATGAACACAATCATTGGAAATAGTTTTTAAATTCCACCTATTACCTCTAATAGAATCAACCAACACCTTAAACATCTGAAATCTTCTAGCATATATCATATCTAAAAACACTGAATCACCAATAAAAACCATCTTATTCGGGCCATTTTTATCTAAAAAAATTTGTTCCACAGTCCTAAAAGAACGTGAAGAAGGTTTACGTGCCTTCGCTACATAACCAGTATGTAAAAGTTCTGCCACTGGGCTAACCCTTTTTTCGCTGCTATTGGACACTAAACAAGTATTAAATCCTACTTCATTTTGGACATAATCAAAAAGCTCAAATAATGTTGGCGTTACTACCATATCATCTGACGACAAAAGTGTATCATCAACATCAAATATTGCATATCTAATGCCCATATTATAAATCCCTCGATAATCGACATCGTAAACCGTAGGCACATACATATCCGGTATGGCTTCACGTATTAGCTTTAAACTCATAAAATCACCTTTTAATGTGCTTTATTGTAACACATTTCCTGCAAAAAAACAAATTACATCTTGCTGTTAATATATTTTAAAACTTCATTTTTCGTATTTTCAAAGTTTTCATAATCAGTTTTAAACCATTTTAACTTCATCTGATTATTAAACCAAGTATACTGTCTTTTCGCATAATGTCTACTACGTTGCTTAATTAATTCTATGGCTTCTTCTAATGTCATATTCCCATCAAAATACTCAAATAACTCTTTAATCCCAATTGGCGTCATAACAGCTTTAGTTCTGACACCCAAATCATATAACTCTTTAGCCTCTTTAACCAACCCATCATTAAGCATTTTATCCACTCTTTTATTAATTTTATAATAAAGAATTTCTCTATCCGTCGTTAATCCAATAAACAAAGCATCATATAATAAAGTTTCATTTTTTTCTTTTTCACTATAAGGTTTTCCTGTAACTTTATAATAATTAAGAGCATTAATAATTCTTACACGGTTATTTAAATGAATACTAGTATTAGGATCCACTTCTAATAACTTTTTATAAAGTTCATCATTACTCATCCCTTCATATTCATCGTTAGCTTTCTCCTCAAAGTGATAATCATATAAAGTCGCATTAATATAAAGACCAGTTCCCCCAACCATAATCGGTGTTTTCCCTCTAGCTAATATATCATCAATAATCTTTCTAGCATCTTTTTGATAATCAAAGACCGTATAATCCGTAGTCAAACTCTTTTCATTAAATAAATGATGAACAATTCCCTCTAAATCTTGAAGTTTATTAGTAGCAATATCCATCCCTTTATAAACTTGCGTACTATCGGCATTAATAATCTCACCATTTAATTTTTTAGCTAAAAAAAGACTAAGCTCTGTTTTTCCAACTGCTGTTGGCCCTGTAATTACAATTACCATTAATCACACCTCTAAATATTATTATACTTTTGTTCACCTTAAAAGTCAAAAGATATCATCAGTATCTTCTTTCTATTATTATATTATTTAATAAGCATACTATCGCCAAAAGAAAAGAAACGATATTTTTCTTTAATAGCTTCATTATAGGCCTTCATAATATTATCTTTACCAGCCAAAGCACTTACAAGCATCACTAAAGTTGATTTTGGCAAATGAAAATTAGTAATCAAATAATCTATACCTTTAAATTCATATCCAGGATAAATAAAAATATCTGTAAAACCACTACACTCTTTAAATGTTCCATATAAGCTCATAATTGTTTCCAATGTTCTAGTTGTCGTCGTCCCCACACTAATAATTTTATGGCCACGGCTCTTTGTTTCATTTAATAATAAGGCCGTCTCTTTACTCATCATATAATATTCACTATGCATTTTATGATTCGTCACATCACTGACAGAAACCGGTCTAAAAGTTCCTAAACCAACATGTAAAGTTATATAAGCAATATTAATGCCTTTTTCCTTAATTTTATCCAGTAATTCTTCTGTAAAATGTAAACCAGCTGTTGGTGCCGCTGCACTACCAATATTTTTCGCATAAACAGTTTGATAACGGTCATTATTTTCTAATTTTTCATGAATATAAGGAGGTAAAGGCATTTCCCCTAGTTCATCTAAAATCTCATATAAAATCCCCGAGTAAACTAATTTAAAGTGTCTAATGCCTTCATCAAATACCCCAGTACAAATAGCTTTTAATTTTCCATTGCCAAAAGAAACTACTGTTCCTTCTTTAATTCTCTTAGCCGGTTTTACCAAGCATTCCCAGACATTAGATCCCTTATCTTGAAGCATTAAAATTTCAATAACCGCCCCGGTCTCCTCTTTAACACCATATAATCTAGCCGGAATAACTTTTGTATCATTTAAAACTAAAGTATCACCTTTTTCCATATAACTGATAATATCCGTAAAATGGCGGTGAGTAATTTCTCCCGTCTGTTTATCTAAAACTAATAATCTCGAAGTATCTCTTTTTTCTAAAGGCGTTTGAGCAATTAACTCCTTAGGTAAATCAAAATCGAATTCTTCAGTTGTCACTATATCACTCCTCAAATAAACTATCTTGTCTTCCTATCTTTAAATGTTTATAGGCCTTATCCGTAACCACTCTGCCTCTACTAGTTCTTTTTAAAAAACCATTTTGCAATAAATAAGGCTCATAAACATCCTCAATTGTTGCTCTTTCTTCACCAATCGATGAAGCCAAGGCCTCGATACCAACAGGTCCTCCATTAAACTTTTCGATAATTGCCTTTAACAAATTGTAATCCGTTTCATCTAAGCCAAAAGCATCCACTTTAAGTTTATCCAAAGCTAACTTTGTAACTTCCAAATCAATATTACCACTACCCATAACCAAAGCATAATCCCTAACTCTTTTAAATAATCTGTTAGCAATCCTCGGTGTCCCACGACTACGACGAGCTAATTCTAAAGCTGCATATTCATCAATTGAACTTTCTAAAACTCTACTAGTACGCATAATAATTTGTTTAAGTTCACTTTCCGTATAGAAATTCAGTTTCGCAATAATACCAAAACGATCACGTAAAGGTCCTGTCAAATCACCAGCTCTAGTAGTAGCGCCTACTAAAGTAAATGGTGGTAAATCAATTCGAATGTTTCGACTAGAAGAATCACTACCAACAATAATATCTAAAGTAAAATCTTCCATCGCCGAATATAAAATTTCTTCAATATATCTTGGAATACGATGAATTTCATCGATAAATAAAACATCCCCCGGCTCTAAAGTTGATAATACCGCCGCCAAATCTCCGCTCTTTTCAATCGCCGGACCACTAGTGGTTTTAATATTGGTTCCCATTTCATTAGCAATGATATAAGCCAAAGTCGTTTTTCCAAGTCCCGGAGGGCCATAAAGTAACACATGATCTAAAGCTTCATCACGCATCTTAGCAGCCTTAATAAACACATTTAAATTGTCCTTAACTTCACTTTGACCAATATATTCATCGATACTATCAGGCCTAATAGTTCCTTCAAAAGTATCTTCTTTAAGTTCATGATTAGTTACTATTCTCTCATCCATTCTTATCGCCTCCTAATCATCAATACCACCAAAATATTCGATATCTTTGATCTTTGATATACATTTAAAAATTGGATACAAAACTAAAAATACCCCAAACAAAAACATAACAACAATATCCACAGTTCTTTCTAAAATAAAAACCAAACTAAGAACATATAATCCTAAAATAACAAATGGTACTGCCATTAAAATATAACGAATTTTTAACCACTTATTATTAATAATCTGTTTTTTCTTTAGCTTTTGCCACAATAAAATAAAAGTATAAATCATTAAAAAGAATATCAAAATACTAAAACTAATAACTACTAAACAACTTAAAATGCCAACTAATAACTTCATTTATCCCACCTACTTTAATAACAACTTTAATGCCTCTTTTATTTGAATCTCTATCTCATCAGTTGGCTTTATCATTTTAAGCACTTTATTAATATCATTAGTTTTATAGCCAAGAGCTTTTAAAGCCTCAATAAGTTCATCAAAGTTTTGTGAAGTAGTATCTTCTTTAGAAACTAATTTACCTTTTAAATCCAAAATAATTTGTCTAGCTACCTTATCGCCAATTTTCGGAAACTTTTTTAAATACAAAACATTTTCTCTTTCAATCGCATCAATAATTCCCACAATCGAACCACCGGCTAACATCGGTAAAGCCATTTTACAACCCAAACCTTTAACAGAAATCAACTTTAAAAATAAATCTTTTTCTTCTAAAGACTTAAAGCCATATAAACTAATTTCGTCTTCTCTAACATATTGATATAAATAAATAGTATAAGTTTCATTCTCATTAAAAGAATAAGGATTGGCTGTATAAATTCTATAACCAATATTCCCTGCTTCTACAACAATATAACCACTATCTATTTCCGTTACCATTCCTTTTATATAAGCATACATTTTTTTATCACCATCATCATTATATCACACATTCCACCTAAATAATAGATACAAATGTTCTTACTGATTAAATAACCAGCGTTTCGCATAATAGTTTGACGAATTTAATTCAATATTAAAGACTTCATCTTTAGTAGTTGCTAGCACATCTAATGTTCGGCGTTTTTTATTATAACTGGATGTTGGTTTTTCATTATTTAAAATATTTAAAATATCTCTATCTTTTTCCATACCTGCAGCATTTTTAAATACTAAATCATTCATTCCCGTATAATACTTCTTTTGGGCGAGTAATTCATTCATTTTCCATCTCCTTTCTATTTGCCCACTTTTTACTCTTTATAAGTATCATACGATATTAAAAGACCT
>CALVRF010000031.1 GCA_944358495.1 uncultured Bacilli bacterium | reverse complement strand
TGGCGTCCCCGATAGGATTCGAACCTATGACCCACGCCTTAGAAGGGCGTTGCTCTATCCAGCTGAGCTACGGAGACAGCTTGCACTCTTTTTTCAAATGCAAGTTAATTATACTACAATTTTTCTTTAGTTTCAAGGTTTTTAATAGTTGTTTTGTAAATTTCTTTATTATCAACGGTAAAAACTACTTCGTCAATGTCATAATTATCTTTAGCTGATAAGCAAATCGTATATATTACTTCTTCTAAAATTTCTTCAGTAGTGACATCGTCAAAAATATAAGAATTAAATTCTAAGTTCATGGTTTTATCTTGAACAGTACTGGAAACTAGTTGTGTTTCGGCGTTTAAAAAGCTCATTAAATCTTCATTATGATTAAAACTTGTCGTTAGTTCATCAATAATAATGGTTATTTTGTCGCGGTCATCATTTAAATATTTAGTAACAGGAACATAATAATATTCATCATTTACCCTATTAATATAGTAAACTGTAACATCAGTAATATTGTTGGTACTGGTAAAGTCATATTCTTTATTGATGCCAAAACCTCTATCTAAAGTACTTGGCAAGTTAATACCTGTTTGCGGTAATTTGGATAAAATTTCGCCATCGACGTAAATAATTACTTTAGTGACTTCATCGATAGATGTTAAAGTAAAGACTATCGATTCAATAAGTTTTTCTTCGAGGTCTTTATCGATATCCAATAAATCTTTAGAAAAGTCGACTTTAATAAGACCATTTTCGTAAGTTAAACTATTGATAGTGGTATCTGGGGGAATAATCGCACTAAAACCAGTAGGAATTTTACTATCGGCGCCACCTACTGTTAAAACGTTTAAAAGCTCTCTAGCTTTTTCTTCAACTGAAGTTCCCGATACTGGCACATCAGCAAGGGCGACATAACTGCTTTTATCCATGAGGAAAATCGGATTAGTTGTTACGGAACTATCAACATATTCTAAGTCGGAAGTAGCTTCTAATTTAGGCTCATTGCCGGGAATTAAATAAATTAAAGCAAGCGCGAATAACGCGGCGGAGGTTAAAGCTATTTTTCTTAGGCTTAATCTTTTTAGCATACAATCACCTATTTAAATAATATGAAAAAAAGGTTTTTTTATTAACCTTTTATAATGAAAGTTCTCCTAGTTTTAGTAGTTCTACTACTGCACTAGCACGGCCTTTGACCCCAAGTTTTTGCATGGCATTTGATATGTGATTACGAACAGTTTTTTCGCTTATTTTAAGTTCTTCGGCAATTTCACTGGTTGTTTTATTTTTGATTAATAATTCAAATACTTCATGTTCTCTTTTTGTTAATATACCCTTTTTCATATTTCCCTCACTTCCTACGTTGGGTGGCTTATATTTACTCATATTATTCTATGCACCTTTTAGTTACAAGTGAAAGAAAATGCCTAGGATATAAGAAAAACTCTATCATTATAGAGTTATTTTTGAAATTTTACCGATACAGATACTTGATGGTCAAATTCGGCTTGAACAGTTCGCATAATTTTATTGGCTAAAGCTTTATCGTGCTTTGTACTATCGATTACTACAGAAACATTACTACCATCAATTTTGACAAAAGCTTTTAAGTTATGTTCATTTTTAATTTTTTGTTCTAAAGATTCTTCTTCACCGCGATTTTGGTTTAATTGTTGCATTTGCTCAAAGGCAGCATTTTTTTCTTCAGTGGTTGATTCAGAATTCGTTAGGACACTTTTTAATTCGGTAATTTCATCAAGCATTTGTTCTTCAGCTTCTACTCTTAAAGCAACTAATTCCGCACTTTCAGTATCTTCATCAGCTGTCGTTGATACTTCTTTGGTTTCCTCGCTACTATCACTATTATTAGCTGTCATTAGAAGTTCACTTGGCATAGTAATGTAATAAACACTAAGTACTAAAATTAAACTAAATAACGTTAAAAACCACAATCCTCTTTTATTTATCATTGTTATCCCTCCTGGTACATTTCTAATTAATTATATTATGGTTTTTTATTTTTATTACTGTTATTTAGTTTTTAAAATTTAAAAAGACCACTTGGCCTTTTAATTTTTATCAGTTATGACTACTTTCCCTTTAGAATCTAATTTAGCTTGATATTGGTCATTAGTGATATTAACACTAGTTATTTGACCATTATTATTAACAATAGTTCCCCTACCTTCTTCAATATTACCAGTATAAATTATTTCATTTTCACAAACCGGACAAGTTAAAGAATTGTTATTTAAACTATAGGTTACGGAACCACTTCTTGCATATTCACTATAATCCCTTTGAGTAACATTCATTAATTCTTCGACACTTGATTTAAAAGTGTTTTTAGAAGACTCGCTGATAATTTGAATAACAACTGGTGTGGTGATTAAGGCAATAATAGCTATAACAATGATAATAGCTAACAATTCAATTAAAGTAAATCCATTTTTCATAATCCACCTCTATCCTTATATCAATTATACCATTGATTCAAGAAAAATAATATTTAAAAAACCAAAAGATTAATCTCTTGGCTTCATTAATGGAAACATAACAACATCTTTAATGTTATCACAGTTGGTTAATAATTGAACTAGGCGATCAATACCAATACCCCAACCACTGATTGGTGGCATACCAACTTCCATAGCTTCAATGTAGTCATAATCCATAACCATAGCTTCTTCGTCACCAGCATTCTTTAATTCTGCTTGAGCTTGCAAGCGCTTTTCTTGTTCTCTTGGGTCGACAAGCTCTGAATAGGCATTGATGATTTCAGCACCATTAATAACAAGTTGGAAACGGTCGGTTTTATCTGGGTCATCGTCATTAGCTCTCGCTAATGGTGATAAATCAATTGGATGCTCAGTTAAGAATATTGGGCCAATAACGTGAGGTCTAGCGACCTTTTTATATAATTGGTCAACTAAATTACCATATCCTAAATTTTCAAGTGGAGTTTCACTGTCAATGTCGATTTTTTCTTCTTTTATTTTATTTAATAATAAGTTCTTAGTATTATATTTATCAATATCGATTGGACAATATTTTAAAATTAAATCTCTAAAAGAAACTGATGGCCACTTTCCAGATAAATCAACTTCTTTTCCGGCAATAGTGACTGTTAAAGTTCCAAATAATTCTTCAATAACGTTTTGAAGCATTTCTCTTAAAAAGTCCATATTATCTTTATAATTTAAGTAAGCACCATATCCTTCAAGCATGGTAAAATCTTGAAGATGAGTGGTGTCCATTCCTTCGTTTCTAAAGCAACGAGCGAATTCATAAACTTTAGTAAAGCCACCGACGATAGCTCTTTTTAAATAAGTTTCTGGGGCAATTCTTAGATATAAATCAATATCTAAAGCATTGTGATGGGTGATAAAGGGTTTAGCTAAAGCACCTGAAGCTTTATTGTTTAAAATTGGTGTTTCAATTTCAATATAACCATGATTATCTAAATAATTTCTAATTAATCTAATCAATTTTGAACGAAGTAAAAATCTTTGTCTAGAGTCTTCATTCATAATTAAATCAACTGGTCTATTCCGATAAACTTCTTCAATGTCAGTTAAACCATGGAACTTTTCTGGTAGTGGTTTTAAGGCCTTACCTAAGAAAGTAAAATCATCGGCTCTGACGGTTTTTTCACCTGTATGAGTAGTAAAGATTTCCCCAGTTACTCCGATAAAATCACCAACATCAATAAGGTCTTTAAATTGTTTATATTTTTCTTCACCAACTAAATCAATTTTAATAGATATTTGAATTTGACCCTCGATATCACGAATAGTTAAAAAGGATAATTTCCCCATTTTGCGCATGAAAACTATTCTTCCAGCTACTTTAACATCTTTAGTCCCATCCTCTAGTTTTCTTGCATCTTTTAGTTCGTAATTGGTTTCAAATTTTTCTGGATATGGATTCCATATTTTACTGATTTCATCTACTTTATTTCTTCTTACTATTTCTTGTTCAGTAAATTCTCGCATAATACTCCCCTCCTAAAGGTCGTTATTATTATATCAGAAAAATGGTAAAAATAAAAGGCAAATGGTAATTTTGGTAATTATATTTTTTTTACTTTTTGATACCCACTTTGTAAAATGTTTTGAAAGTTTTGAGGCAGTTTATCTAAAGCCTCATCTTTTAAACTTTTATCAATTCCATATATTGCCTCAGCCATACTTCCAACAATACAAGCAATGGTATCGGTATCGCCGCCAATTGAAATGGCTTTTCTGATAGCATCTTCAAAGTTACTGCTGTTAAATAAAACGCATAGGCAAGCCTCTAATATTTGATATGTACTATCAAAAGTATTGTGTTCTTGCAAATAAGTTAAAGATAAGTCACTATTAGGATATACCCTTTTTCGTATTTGTAGTTTAGGAATATCACATCTTGCTAAATAAATTACTGTACTGATTTTTTGTGCAGCATGGATTACTTGTTCATCATTATGTGAGGGAATTGTGGCTTTTCTTGTTTCATTTAATATGGTTTTTAAATCATTGTATAGATAGGCAACGGGTGAAATACGCATTAGGGCTCCATTACCTTTACTATTGCCCTTTTTCTCTTGTTTACACCATTTAATAAAGCCCGGGGAAAACATATATTTAAAATGATGAGCATTAGTTTTGGGCTTTTGTTTATAATAAGTTAAGCCATATTCCCTTAACTTTGTTTCATAAGGGATATGGCTTATAATAGAATCTAAAATAGCTATTGTTAAAATAGTATCATCACTATAAAAGCTATCTTTTTCGATTAAATTAGGGTTTGTTAAACGAGATAGTCTTTGCTTTAATGATGACTTATTAAAACATTCGTCATATTCATAGATGGACCCCGCTAAATCACCAATAATAGCGCCTAACATTTTTCTGCTATTTGCTTTCTTAACAAGGCAACAAATTCTTCCTTAGAAACGGTTACAGTTTCTTTTGTGCCATATTTACGATAACTTATTTTTTGCTTTTCTTTTTCTTTGTCACCTAATATTAGTGTATAAGGAATTTTTTTAGTTACACTTTCACGCATACGATAACCTAATTTTTCATCTCGGTCGTCTAATTTTACGCGGATGTCACTTTCTTTTAATAATTCATATATCTCTTTAGCATAATCTAAATGATATTCATTATTAACTGGAATAATGTTGATTTGGATTGGGGCGAGCCATAATGGGAAGGCGCCTTTAGTTTCTTCAATTAAGAAAGCCATAAAACGGTCAAACGTTCCTAAAATAGCTCTATGAATAACAACTGGTCTTACTTTGTCACCATGTTCATCTACATAAGTTAAATCAAAACGCTCTGGAAGTAAGAAGTCAAGCTGACATGTTGATAAAGTTACGTCATGACCAATAGCTGATTTTATTTGAACATCTAATTTAGGGCCATAAAATGCCGCTTCGCCTTTTGCTTCATAAAAATCTAAATTAAGTTCAGTTAAAACCTTACGCAGTTCACTTTCAGCTTTATCCCACATTTCGTCATCATCAAAGTATTTTTCTTTATCGTCTTTATCTCTTAAAGATAATCTAAACGCATAATTGGTAATATTAAAATCCTTATAAACATCTAAAATCAAATTGACGACACTAGCGACTTCTTCTTTTATTTGGTCGGGTCTAACAAATAAATGAGCATCATTTTGGCACATTTGTCTAACTCTTTCTAGCCCGCAAACCGCTCCACTTGCTTCATAACGAAAATCAGGAGCTAACTCACCTATTCTAATTGGTAAGTCACGATAAGAGTGTAGCTGATTTTTATAAATTAACATATGATGCGGGCAATTCATTGGCCTTAACACTAATTCTTCATTATCCATCTTCATAACTGGGAACATGTCTTCTTTATAATGGTCCCAATGGCCACTAGTTTTATATAGTTTTACACTACCTAAACTTGGTGTATATACATGTTCATAACCTTGTTTTTCTTCTTTATTTCTAATATAATTTTCTAGTTCAGTTCTGACAGTAGCACCATTAGGTAACCACAATGGTAAACCAGAGCCTACTAATTCATGTGACATAAAAAGATCTAATTCTTTGCCTAACTTACGATGATCGCGATTTTTAGCTTCTTCTAATAATTTTAAATGATTTTCTAAATCTTCTTTAGTTTCGAAACAAACACCATAAATTCTTTGAAGCACTTTATTATTAGAATCACCTTTATAATAAGCTCCACTAACTTTTAACAATTTAAAGTTTTTAAGTAATTTAGTACTAGTAACATGAGGGCCTCTACACAAATCAACAAAGTCATCTTGTTTATAAGCGGTTATGGTCTCGTTTTCATCTAAATTATTGATAAGATCAATTTTATATGGGTCATCTTTAAACAAATCTAAAGCTTCTTTTTTAGATAGTTCTATTCTTTTAATTAATTTATCACTTTTAGCAATTTTTTTCATTTCTTTAGAAATTTTTTCTAAATCTTCTTCACTTATTACTTTATCATCTAAGTCAATATCGTAATAAAAGCCTTCTTCAATAACTGGACCAACCCAAAATTTGGCATTTGGATATAAATGTTTTACAGCATGTGCGAGTAAATGGGCGCAGCTATGATTTAAAATACTTAATTTTTCATCTTCTTTAATATTAATCATCAAATCTTCCTTTCTTCTTTTTCGGTATATTAAATGAACCAATACTTTTAATTTTAACATCTTCTATGGTTAAATTATCTTCGATTAAATCAACAGATTCTTCATAATATTGTTCAGTTTCAAAATCGCCAGTTGCTGGTGTGGGATTATCGATAATGCTTTGGAATTGAGCTTGCGGGTTTTTATAAGGAGCAGAATTCGATGATGAATCTACTACTAATAAAACATTTCCACTATTGATATCGCTCTGACAGACAGCATCAAATGAAATTCGCGATAATGGGATTTTATAAACCTCTTGGCATACAGCCTTTAATTCATGATGTGATAAATCTTTTAACATCGATATGACATATTCATTTTCAATTTGACAGTAATTTCTTAAAAAATCTTCTATCGTAATATGTCTTTGCTTTTTTAATGTTTTTCGGTCCATTTAAATTTCTCCTTTTTAAAATAAAAAACTCCCCACAATGTGAGGAGCGAAAAACGCGGTACCATCCTACCTTTTACTTGATTTAGATAACGGCTAGGCCGGAACATCTTTCGAGTTCAGCTCCAAGGTAGTAATTATTAAAACTATTTATTAGGCTTACACCATTCCTAACTCGCTTTAAAAATCATTTTAATAACCATGTCCTTTTCTTGGCTTTTCTATTTTTATTGTATACATGTATTGATATTTTGTCAATAATTTTAGTTTAATTATTGATAACTTTACCAATTAGTACTAATCGTGATGTATCATAAATATCAGCACAAGTACATAAGGAAATAATTTTATCATCATCTTGAATATTAACATCACTATTTAAAATATTATTTTTAGTAACTTTATCTATATATTCTTTTCTATCTTCAGTACTATCGAAATTAACTGGTAAGCTTTCTTTAGCCGCATCAGCGATATAACCAGCAACTATTTCTACTTGCAGTTCGCCTTCTTCAGTGTATAAAATATAGTATTTATGATTTTCATAATAATCTATTTTTTTATAATTTTCTAACTCACTAAACATGGTACCATCGTTCATATTATGTCCATAAATAATAGTATTATCATCGCTAAAGTTTTTATTGCGATAGTCTAGATAAATAGAACCCATTTGATTTTTTTTATCGTTTGGTAGATGACTTAAATAATATTCATTGTCTTCACCTTGAACTACAGGATAGTCGATATTAGTGCCATCAATTTTAATATAGGCTTTGACATTAGGATATTCTTTAGTTAAGTTTTTTACATCAATTTTATTATGAGAAGGAAGGGTACTGTTATAAAAGCTAGTACCCTCTTTTTCATCTACTACATCTATAATAATTTTACTAATAAAAATTAAGCAAATTATTACACAAATAATCATTAAAATTTTACGAAGCATTTTCTTTCCTTCTATATAATATAACAAATCCAGTGATAGAAGCTAAAGCTCCCACTCCATAAAGTGTGGTATTATCTTTAACTCCAGTTTTAGGAATATAAATTGTTTTTTCTTTCTTAGTAGTTTTCTTTTCTTCTTCTTTATGGTTAGTAAATGAGGTGATTTCACCATTAGCATCAATTACACCTTCGGTGTTTTCACTAGTCGTTACATAGCCATCAGCATTAGCTTCTATTTCGGTTACTTTATATTTTGTACCGATTGGAAGTCCAACGATAGTAATACTTTGGCCATGTCTTAAAGTGAATGTGCCACCGGATGTTATCGTACCTACTTTACTACCAGCATAACTAAAGGTATCTGTTAAACTATTGCCATTTTCATCTGTAAACTCAACTTTAAAAGTAAAGTCGCGGTTTTTATCACCAGCACCCGTTACATTTTTATTAATAGTTAGGAAACCTTTTAATACTGGCACTTCCACTTTATTGTTTTCGAAAGATGCGGTTATATTACCTTCGGTTATAGTGCCTTCATTGTTTTTCATGGTTGTGGTGTAACCATCGGTGTTGGCTTCTATTTCGATTACTTTATAGGTGATGCCAACCGGAAGATCATTTATCATAACACTTTCGCCATGTTTTAAGGTAACCGTATCACCAGAAGTTATAGTACCAGTTTTATCACCTGTATAATTATAAGTGCCGGTTAAAATATTATTACTTTCATCAAATAATTCAATTTTGAATGTAAAGTCACGGTTTAATTCTCCAGCATTACCGCCAACTATTTTACTGATAGTTAGACTACCTTTTGGAGTTTCATTTTTAACATTGACAAAATTAACAGTTGCTCCTTTTTCAGTAATAGTTCCATTATCATTAGTTACCGTGGTCGCATAGCCATCGGTATTGGCTTCTAGTTCAGTTACTTGGTATTTAGTACCTAGTGGTAGTTTATCAATAGTAATGCTTTCGCCATGTTTTAAGGTAATCGTATCACCAGAGGTTATAGTGCCAGTTTTATCACCTGTATAATTATAAGTATCGGTTAAAATGTTATTGTTTTCATCAAATAATTCGATTTTGAATGTAAAGTCACGATCCATTTCTCCAGCAGTTCCACTAACAGTTTTACTAATAGTTAAGCTACCACTTGGAGTTTCATTTCTAGTATTGATGAAGCTAACTGTTTGATTACCTTTAATAATGGTTCCATTATTACCTGTAACCGTGGTTGCATAGCCATCGGTATTAGCTTCTATTTCGGTTATTTGATAAATCGTTCCAACTGGAAGTTTATCTATAGTAATACTTTCTTTATGCTTTAAGGTAATCGTATCACCAGAGGTTATAGTACCGGTTTTATCACCTGTATAATTATAAGTACCGGTTAAAATGTTATTACCTTCATCAAA
Source organism: uncultured Bacilli bacterium (assembly GCA_944358495.1). Classification (GTDB taxonomy): domain Bacteria; phylum Bacillota_I; class Bacilli_A; order RF39; family UBA660; genus Coprosoma. The sequence goes on along the minus strand of CALVRF010000031.1, from coordinate 4,149 downwards.
TAATTCAATTTTGAATGTAAAGTCACGATCCGTTTCTCCGGCTGTTCCACTAACGGTTTTATTTATTTTTAAAGTTCCAAATTCTTCATTTTTGGTATTAACAAATTTAGCTGTTTGATTGCCACTATTAATGGTTCCACTACCGTTAGTTACTTCGGTCGTATAGCCATCAGTATTAGCTTCTATTTCAGTTATTTTATAAGTGGTTTTAAGTGGTAAATTATTAATAGTAATACTTTCTCCGTGTTTTAAGGTAATCGTATTGCCAGAAGTTATAGTACCTGTTTTATCGCCTGTATAATTATAAGTACCGGTTAAAATGTTATTACCTTCATCAAATAATTCGATTTTGAAAGTAAAGTCACGGTCCAATTCTCCAGCTGTACCATTAACTGTTTTCGTGATGGTTAAATCACCTTTAACTAAAGTATTAGTAATCACAGCATTAGTCGCACTTGGGTATTGATAAGCTACCTCATAACCCGTAGGGACTTCTTCTTCAACTGTATAGCTATATAAATTATCATCGCTATCATATTTATCTAAGTCTTCAAATGTGGCTTTCCAATTATTATCAGCATTTAATACTTTAAATACCTTATTACCATTATCTAAAACATAATTTCCATTTTGTTTTAGATAAACAGTAATATAGCTAGGACGACTATCATTATTATTGTCATTCCAAATTTTTTCTACATTTAAACTCGTCTTGGCATAATTATTATTTATATAGAAAGTCCAAGTGTCTTTTTTCTCGCTAATGTAATCAGGATAATCTATGTTGTCATGACCTGGATAAACAAAGTAATATTCTTCGTCATCTAAGGCATAACCATCATTGGTTTTAGTTTCCACTAATTTATAAACATGATCATAAACGAGTCCGCTATAACTGGCATAACCATCAGTTCCAGTTACTAGTGTATCAACAACAGTTTCTTCACCAGTCAGTTTAAACGTGTCACCAGAACCTTCATAACCACAATCAATTAAAGTGAATTCCGCTCCGGTCATCGGGTTAGTCATAATACCATCTTTATATTTATAAACATAAATGCTTTTAGTATCGCCAGATGAAGTTGCTGAACTTTCTAAAACGTCACCAACAATAGTATGTTCATCTTCGGTAGACTCTTCATCATAGCCAAACAATTTAACATAATTGTAAGCATTTTCTTCGGTTAATTTATCACCAACTGACAAATCAACTCTCGCTTGATAAGTTATTGTTAAAGCAGTATTATCTGGAACGGTAATTGATAATAACTTAGCATCCGGATCCCATGTATAATCGGTCCATGTTTCACCATTTACTTCTAATGACCCCATAATAAAGCTTAATGCACTTCCCATTTTATCATCTAGTAAAATAGTATCATAATCTTCACTTAAATCTAAAGCGCCCTCATTTACTTTGATAGTATAAAGGACATCTGGCGCTGTTAAAGTATTGTAAATAGCTTCTTTTTCAATTAAAGTACTAACTTCTCCGCTAATAGAAGCACTAACTTCAGGATACTTATTACCGTCTATAGTAATATAAGCTTTATTAACATAGGTTTTTGCTTCACTAAAAGCATCGATTACTCTACTTTGATAGAAAATTGAGACACCATTATCTCCTTGAATTTGATCCATATAATCAGTAATGTCAAAGGTTAATATATTATCCTTTAAAGTTGGTTCTAAAGTATATGTTGTGTAAGGATTCTTATTTAAAACTAAAGTGGCTGAACCATCAACATATTCCATGCCTTCAGGAATAATGTCATCAATATAAGCATTTTCGGTACCTTCTGGCATTTCATCAATATCAATTTGCCATGTTACAATTCCAGTTTTATAGGCGTCCTCGCTTTGTTTATAATTAACATATTTGGTAATATAATTTTCTTTCTTATAGTATTCATAAGTGGCATCATCGGAAGCTTCAACGCCTTCGGCACTAATATAAGCAGTGTTAACAAATGTTCCTGAACCACTATTATCAAAAGTTGTATCATAAGTAATGTCGAAAATTTCGCCTACCTGAATATCACCAAAGTATATTTCGAAACCTCCTTCGACAATATTTAGTTTATAGTTAGTGTCGCCAATAGCAACACCGTTGATTTTAACTGATTCAGTAATTAATGCTAGACCTGTTCCTAGCTTATCTTTAAATACTGTATTTTTCAAATCATTATTATATGCGGTTATAGTGGTATTCCAAGATAAAATACCATCTTGTTCATTAGCACCATCGACATATTTATTGATAAGTGGTACGCCAATTTCAATGACTACACCATCATAAACTTTTTCATCGCCAAGGTAGATATTAGCTTCATTATAAACTTCCCCATCATTAATACCTGTCTGGGTTGGTTTAGAAGCATAATGGATTATATATACTTTTTCACCGGTTGGATCAGGATCAAAAGTATAACCATCTTCTAATTCTTCAAAAGTAATCTTTAGTGGTGATAGTACTGGATTTGTGTTATTGATATCACTTTCATACACCTGTAATGTACCTTCAATAAATTCTTGATTTTCAAAACAATCGCTTAAGGTAACCCCTTTTTCCCCTGGCATTACATAAATATTCCACCAAAGAACATTATTATCAGCATCATAATAACCTTCTTTATAGGTTGCACCTTTTCCGGTTTCAACAGTGGTACTATCATAAAGCCAAGTAGGATTTTCTTTACTGACTGTACCAGCTAAGTTAGTTAGATTAGCCACTCTTTGATACATATCGTCATTGGAATTAATATCCCAAATAAAACCTTTATCATCAACATCAGCTTGATAAGTTACGGTAATAGTATCATTATCAGCCATTTTATCAACCATAAAAATAAATTCAACTGATGTATTACCAGAAATTTGATCATAAAGAATATCAATGCTGTCAGTAATATCAGCACCATTTTTTTCTATTTTGATAGAATCTTTGTCAAGGTGTAAATAATCACCTAAATTATCACCAATAATAACTTCCGTATTTTCTTCTTCTGACTTAACTTCTATCTTGTATTCATAGGTGTCAGTGTCAATTTTTTTATTTATAGTTTTATTTAATGATAGTGATCCTTGTGGTTCAACATAAATTGGAAATGTTCCAACACCAGGAATTTCTAGATCAACACGCCCACCATTTTCACCAGAAGTAGTATCGCTAGTCACCTCTCCAGAAACGTTTAAAGTACCAGTAATATTACTTTGGTTTACAAAATCTTCATCAGTATACTGAATAGTAACTTTGTTATTATGAATTGTATAGTAGCCAACAATTTGACTGCCATCTCTGACTAAACCATTCTCAATTTCTGGGAATGTTAAATTTGATGGAAATTCATAAGTAAAAGTATCATTAGTTGTTAAAGTCAATCCAGAGTTTGGAAAAGCCCAAGCCAAATGGATATCAATATAATCACCATATTCTACAGGAAAAACAGTAGAACTATTGACTTTTTCGCCATTTATTAAAACATAGCAATCAGCAATTTCCAAATAATTTTCTAGATTGTATTCTATCCCCTCAGTTATTTATCTACCAATACTAAGAGGATCTAAGGCTATATCTGCCTTACCAGTTTTTGTGTTTGTCGTTGTTGAGCCTGTAAATATAGCCAAAACCCCAATTACTATTACTAATGGTAGTAACAGCCATAATCTCTTATTCCTCATTATATTCCCTCACTTTCTAAATCTTTTCCTTATTCTATCATAAGCATATTAAATCAGCAATAAAAATATCGTCAAAAAATAAAATTTCATATCAAAAAATAGCAAAAATTCAAAATTTAGCATAAAAAAACTTAAGATATTCTATTTTCTTAAGTTTTTGCTGATTAATTCTTGATATTCAGTTAATTGTTTAATTCTCGAAATAATGCGACCAGCTTTAATAATTTCGTCACCTTTAGTCGTGATGGCTAGGTGATGTTCTAAGGATTCCAAATTTAAATTAGAAGTAAAAAAGGTTGGTAATTTTTCATCCATACGATATTGTAGAATTGGGCACAAGATTTCATCCCTACTCCAAGGAGTAAGGCTTTCTGCACCTAAATCATCAATTAATAATAATGGAGCTTTTTTTATTTTATTAAATTTATCATTAAATTCATTTTTATATTCTGAATTAAATGAAGATTT
>CALVRF010000030.1 GCA_944358495.1 uncultured Bacilli bacterium | reverse complement strand
TTATATAGTAAAGGCGGGGTAAAGATGCGTGAATATTTAAGTAATTATATTAAAGAAATTGATGATTTGATTAAGGGTGGGAAAGTAGTTGGTAAGGATATCGATAATCATTTAGTGAAGATTAAATTTTTTCAGCACGAACGATTTATTCATTTAATTGTTACTTGTTTTTATGCGATATTTTTATTGCTTTCAATTTTTATTTGTACGTTTATTCCGTTATTTGGAATTGTGATTTTTATCTTTTTAGTTTTTTTATTATTTTATGTACGTCATTATTTCTTTTTGGAAAATGGTGTGCAGTATTTATACAAACAATATGATGAAATGCTTAAATTAAAATAAAGGAAAGTTTTTAATTTTTCCTTTATCTAGCTTTTTTCATAGATTTTAGATGGATAATATGATAAAATATAGATAGCTATGAATTATAGAAAATGGTGGTATAATGGGAAAAATAATAGCTTTAGTTAATCAAAAAGGTGGTGTTGGAAAAACCACTACTAGTATTAATTTGTCAGCTTCTTTGGGAGTTTTAGGCAAAAGAGTTTTATTAATTGATTTGGATCCGCAGGGAAATAGTACCACAGGTCTAGGCATTGAAAAAGGGGATATTAAAAGTAGCGTATATGATTTATTAACTGGTAAAGCTGAGCTTAAAGATGTTATTATTAAAACCCGTTTTCGTAATTTGTTTATTATCCCAGCTACAATTAGCTTGGCAGGTGCGGATATCGAATTAATGGAACACAGTCGTATGGATCCAACGTTTGTGAAAAATAACCAGTTAAAAGAACATTTGAGTATTGCTGAAAGCATGTTTGATTATATTTTAATCGATTGTCCACCATCTTTAGGAATTTTAACGACTAACGCTTTAACAGCAGCTAATTCAGTAATTATTCCGGTACAATGTGAGTTTTTTGCTTTGGAAGGAATTATGCAACTTTTAAATTCAATTATGTTAGCGCAGAAAACTTTAAATCCGACTTTAGATATTGAGGGCGTATTATTAACAATGTTAGATAATCGGACTAATTTAGGATTAGAAGTTGTTCAAGATATTAAGAGTTATTTTAAAGAAAGAGTTTATGATACAATTATTCCTAGACTGGTTAGACTTTCTGAGGCCCCTAGTCATGGTAAACCAATTATTGCTTATGATCCAAAAAGTAGAGGGGCGGAAGCATACATTAATTTGGCAAAAGAGGTGATTAGTCGCAATGGAAAATAAAAAAAGAGCTTTGGGAAAAGGGCTTGAACAGTTATTTGACTTAGATAGTCTTAACGTAGATAATGTTAGTGAATTTGAAAAGCAAATTTATAGTAATACTCCGGGTGAGGAGATTATTGAATTAAACATTGATGAATTAAGGCCAAATCCTTATCAGCCAAGAACAGTATTTGATGAAAAATCTTTACGTGAGCTAGCTGATTCTATCAAAGAAAATGGTGTCTTTCAGCCAATTATTGTTAAAAAAAGCATTAAAGGTTACGATGTAATTGCAGGTGAAAGAAGACTTAGAGCGAGTAAAATGGCTGGTAAAAAAACAATTCCAGCTATTATTAGACAGCTTAGCGATGAAAAAATGGCGGAAATTGCTTTACTTGAGAATTTACAAAGAGAAAATCTAAATCCATTAGAAGAAGCTAAAGCTTACAAAAGCTTGATTGAGACTTTGAAAATTACTCAAGATGAATTAGCTAAAAGAGTTAGTAAAAGTCGTAGTCATGTAACCAATATGATTGGATTACTTAGATTACCAGTTGAGGTGCAAGAAATGGTTTCCTATGGCCAACTTACTATGGGTCATGCGAGAGCGCTTAGTAAGCTAGAAGGCGATGAGGAAATAATCGAGATGGCTAAGGAAATTGTGGAAAATAAAATGCCAGTTCGCGATGCTGAAGAAGTTAGTGCGAAAGCTCCAAAAAAACAAGTACAAATTAGACATAGAGAAAAAAATAACGAATATAAATATGTTGAAGATTTGTTGCGTGAAAAATTAGATACTAAAGTTAAGGTTAAAGATAAAAAATTACAAATTTCATTTGTTAATGATGCTGATTTGAACCGAATTTTAGAGATTTTAGATATAAAGGAATGATTTAATGTTAGAGAAGTTATTAACTAAAGAGGTTGTAGCCCCAATATTTATTGTTATAATTGCGGTTTTAGCTTACTTATTAATAAAAAAAATAATTATAAAAATGTTTAAAGCTAGCAAGAAATTGGGAGTTCATAAGAAGTCGATGACGATTATGAACTTGGTTATTAATTTGGCTAAATATTTTATTTTGATTGTAGCGTTACTTACGGTTTTAAGTGTTTGGGGGGTCGACACCAAGGCTTTAATTGCTTCTTTAGGAGTAGCCGGGGTGGTTGCTGGTTTAGCTTTACAAGATTTGTTTAAAGATTTGCTTGCTGGTTTTTCTATTATCATTGATAATGAATTTGATGTTGGTGATAATGTTAAAATTGGAACATTTAGAGGTAATGTGGTTGAACTTGGAATGAAAAATACAAAAATTAGAGCTTATTCTGGTGAGGTTAAATCTATTTCTAATAGAAATATTACGGAGGTAATTAATTATAGTACTCAGTCATCAAGATGTATTGTTGATATTGGGGTTGATTATGATGCTGATGTTGAAGTAGTTGAAGATGTTTTGCGAAAAGTTTGTGAGAAATTAAGCGCTTCAACCCCTTATTTAACTTCTGATGTTCAGTTAATGGGAATTGAAAAACTAGATGAAAATGCAATGATTTTTAGACTTGAAGCAGACTGTGAACCTGTCAAAGATTTTGCTTTTAATAGAGAAATTAATAGGGCTATTAAGATAACTTTTGATGAAAATAATATTACAATTCCTTATCCACAGGTGGTGGTTCATCGTGAAAAATGATTATAAATTAGGTAGTAGAGTTATTATGAAAAAAGCTCATCCTTGTGGAACTAATGAATGGGAAATTATTCGTGTAGGGGCGGATATTAAAATAAAGTGCTTAGGTTGCGGCCGTAGTATTATGATTCCACGTGTTGAGTTTAACAAGAAACTAAAAAAAATTATAGAGGAGTAGTGAGATCATGAAGAAGAACAAACGGAAAATCTTGCTTGGACCGGTTATTACGATTATTGTGATGATAATTGTTATAATTGTAGCCAGCGCGATTGCCTCGATTTTAGGGGTTCAAGGTGAAGTTACTAGTGTAGTTAATGGAACTTTGGAAACTTCAGTAACAACGGTTCGAAGTATATTTTCGAAAGAAGGACTGGAATATTTATTTAGTTCACCAGTTGAAACTTTTCAAAATTTTAAGCCGTTAGTATTGCTTATCATTGCTTTGATGGCAATTTCTATCGGTAAGGCGAGTGGCTTATTTAAGGCGGTTTTTACTCCTCTACGCCGCGTTAAACCGGCTATCATTACCTTTTTAACCTTATTTGCCGGTATTGTTTCTTCTTTTTTAGGTGAATATGGTTATGTAGTTTTATTACCATTAACAGCTGTATTTTATCAATATCTAGGTCGTAATTCGGTTTTGGGAATTTTGACTTCATTTGTTGGTATTACAATGGGATATGGTGCGGGATTAGTATTTAATTTCGATGATTATCAATTGGGGATGCTGACAAGAGAAGCAGCAACGGTTAGTGTCGATGAGGGCTATGTATTTAATGCGTGGTCTAATTCCTTTATTATGCTTGCTAGTACTTTTGTCCTTGCTATTGTTGGAACGTTAATTATTGAAACGTTCTTGAAACCAAAAGTCAAAGAGTCGATTAAAGAAGAGGATGAACTAGTTATTTCGAAAAAAGGTTTAGCTTTTAGTTCGATAGCTTTCATTTTGTTACTTTTGTTATTTATATATATGATTGTTCCAGGACTTCCAGGATCTGGAATACTTCTAGATATGGACCAAAAAGATTACGTAGCTCAGTTATTAGGTGGGGATGCGCCATTTACTGATGCATTTATCTTTATGCTTTTAATTATGATGATGGTTTGTTCTGGTATTTATGGATTTGTTTCGAAAAATATCAAGAATACAAATGATTTTAGTGTTGGCTTATCTAAAGAATTTGACAATTTAGGTTATATATTTATTTTGATGTTCTTTGTTTCATTAATGGTTAGCATTTTAAACTTTACTAATCTTGGGGAAGTAATTGGTGCATGGTTGATTTCGTTTATGAGTAACTTAGAATTTACAGGGTTACCATTAGTATTAATTATGTTTATTGTGATTATTATTATGTCTCTTTTGATACCAGACTCAGTGACTAAGTGGACTATGGCGTCACCAATACTAGTGCCTTTATTTATGAAAGCTAATATTACTCCGGATTTTACACAATTTATTTTTAAAGCGGCAGATAGTGTGGGAAAAGGTTTAACTCCATTCTTTATCTATTTTATTGTCATGCTTGCATTATTAGAAAAATATAATAGCAAAGAAAGTGTAAAAATTACGGTGTTTGGAACGTTAAAAACATTATTACCAACTATTTTGTTATTTGCTGTTGTGTGGGCGGTTATTTTGATTGGCTGGTTTATTATTGGCCTTCCAATTGGACCGGATACTTATCCAACAATGTAGACTATGATTTATTCATAGTTTTTTTGTACATTAATGTAAATTATGATTAATTTTAGAAATTTGAGAATTAAATAACATGTTATACTAAAAATAGGAGCGTGAGGATAATGATTATAATAGGAATGGCACCATCTTTTGTTACGAGTGGTAATGAAAAAGAAATTGTTAAGGGAATTCCGTTAGGACACGAAAAGGTTACACAAAAACAAACTTTTAAAATAAATGGCGAGGTTTGGGGAAAAATAAAATTAGTGGAACATAAGGATACGGGAATATTACAACTTGTGGACCGAATCAAAAGCAAAACAGTTTATAAAAAAAATGTTAGTGGAGAGTATACTGGCGCTAATAACTATGGTGTGCAGGTTACGACGGTTAGTTGCCCATCCGACTTTGTTTCCGATATGCTTTATTATCGAAAAGATTTAGGAAATGGCCAGGATTGTTTATTTAATAAAATTGATTATAATATTTTTTCTTCAGAAAATTTGATAGGGGTGATGCGACAATATATAATTGCCCCAACGGGAACAACTAATATTAGTTATAGTTACATAGCTTTAAACTTTAATAGGGAAAATTATTATATATATCCGGTTAATGTGGATAAAAAGGGGTATTTTTGTTTTTATAAGGATAATGTTTTGTTGGCAATTATGGAGATGCCGAATGCCGAAATTGCTTTTGCTGAATATTGTACTATTTATGTTAGTGATGATATGGATAAAGATTTCATTTGTTTGATTTCAGGTATTATATGTACTAGTGATGAACTAAAGTCATGTATTTATCAAGGTTCTTTGTTAAATGATAAATTTGATTCTAATTTTATTGAAAGAATAAAAGCTGTTAATTAGTAAAAACTAGAGTTTTAAATAAAATAACTATTTTTTTGATGATATATGGACTTGGGAATAGGCTTTTGATAAAATGGTGGTAGAAAAGGAAGTTGGTTTAATGAAGAAACTAAGTAAGAAAAAAGTTATTATAGAAATTATTGTTTTTTTAATTATTGCTTTGATTATAGTTTTTTTGATTTATTTAAATGTCCGAATTGTTGATGATAATAGTGGATTTACTTTAAAAGATGATTTAACGGCAGAGGTTTATAGTGATGTTAAAGTAAAAGATTATATCGACACTATTCAAGGAGATATTCTGAGTTTTGATAGTATTGATACTGAGAAATTAGGAAAACAAGAAATTAGTTTCATTTATTTAAATAGTGATGATAAAAAAAGAAGGGGTACTTTTGAAGTAGAAGTGGTTGATACGGAAGAACCATTAGTTTGGGTAAGTAGTAGTTATAGTACACCGATTGGTGAGCCGATAGATTTTGAAAAGACAGTAATATGTGTGGATAATTATGATAATAAGCCTAGCTGTCAGATAGAAGGAGAATATGATGTAAATACACCGGGAACTTATAATCTTACTTTTGTGGCTGAAGATAGTAGTAAAAATACTTTTTCTCGGGATTTTAATCTAGTCGTTTACGAGGAAACGGTAGAGGATGATAATTCAAAAACGCCAGCTAGTGAAGAGTCTGGAGCAGAAGTGCCTGTGACCAATTTTAGTGATGTTTTAGCTAATTACAAAACTAGCGATAACGAAATTGGAATTGATGTGTCAAGATATCAAGGCGATGTTGACTTTAAAAAAGTTAAAGATGCGGGTGCGAGCTTTGTGATGATTAGAGTGGGATATCAAGTAGGTACCGGTGGCGAATATGAACTTGACCCATATTTTAAGGACAATATTAAAAAGGCTTTAGGTAATGATTTAAAAGTTGGTGTTTATTTTTATTCTTATGCGGATAGTGAAAAAGAGGCAAAAAAACAAGCTAAATGGGTTATTAAACAAATTAAAGATTATGACATTAGTTTGCCAGTAGTTTTTGATTTTGAAAGTTTTAATGCGTTTAATGAAATGGAGCTTAGTATTTTTGGCCTTAATGAAGTGGCGGATAGTTTTATTAAAACATTAGATAAAGCTGGTTATGATGGTATGCTTTATGGTAGTAAGAATTATTTAAATGCGATATGGAAGTATCATGAGGAGCCAGTTTGGCTGGCACATTATACGGATAATACGGATTATGATGGGGAGTATATGATGTGGCAAATGTGTGATGATGGGGTTATTGATGGGATTGATGGTTATGTAGATATTGATATTCTTTATAAAAATAGTTCTAGCGAAAGCTAGACTTTTCTTTGGTTATTTATTATAATACATAGTGGTGATGAAAATGAGTTTAACAGCAGGAATTGTAGGTTTACCTAATGTAGGAAAATCAACATTATTTAATGCAATTACAAAACAAAATATTTTAGCGGCTAATTATCCTTTCGCAACTATAGAACCGAATGTCGGTATTGTTACTGTACCAGATAGGCGAGTGGATTTTTTAGAAGAATTATATAAACCGAAAAAAACTATTCCGGCAACGTTTGAATTTACGGATATTGCAGGTTTGGTAGCAGGGGCTTCTAAAGGAGAGGGCTTAGGTAATAAATTTTTATCGCATATTAGAGAAGTCGATGCAATTTGTGAAGTAGTGAGATGCTTTGATGATGGAAATGTTACTCATGTTAATGGGAGTGTTGATCCAGTTAGGGATGTGGAAATAATCGATTTAGAGCTTATTTTTGCTGATTTGGAAGTGGCGGAAACGAGGCTTAGTAAAATGGGAAGAAAAGCTAAACTTTCTAATGACAAAGAGGCTAAAGCGGAAGCTTTATTATTAGAAAAAGTTAGGGGAACCTTACTGGCTAATAAACCACTTAGAAGTATGAATTTATCTGAAGATGATTTAAAACTATTAAAATCTTTTAACTTTCTTACGATTAAACCAATTATTTATGTAGCTAATGTTAATGAAGATGATGTAGTTAGTGGGAATAGCTATGTGGATAAATTAAAAGAATATGCAGAGAAGGAAGGTTCTTCCGTAGTTGTTATTTGTGCGAAGATTGAAGCTGAGCTTTCAGAGTTAGATGATGAGGATAAAAAAGAATTTTTAAAGGATATGGGTATTACTGAAAGTGGTTTAGATAAGTTAATTAAACAGTCTTATTCTTTACTTGGTTTATCAACTTTTTTAACAGCTGGTCCAGATGAGGTAAGAGCTTGGACTTTTAAAAATGGTATGAAAGCTCCCGAATGTGCGGGAATTATTCACACGGATTTTCAAAAAGGTTTTATTAAAGCTGAGGTTATGAGTTTTGATGATTTAGAAGAATATGGCACGGAAGCGAAGGTTAAAGAAGCTGGTAAACTTCGTCTTGAAGGTAAAGATTATGTTATGCAAGATGGAGATATTTGTTATTTTAGATTTAATGTTTAAAAACAGTAAAAAAACACATATTAATATTGGTGATTATTATGTATTTACTTAACTGTTTTTTTCTTTATTCATTTTTAGGTTTTTTAGTGGAAACTATTTATGCTTTAGTGATGGGGTATGATTTTTCGAGTGGAATTTTATATGGCCCTTGGACCATTGTTTATGGAATTGGCTCGGTTTTGATTATTGTTATTTCGGGTAAGTTATTTAAAAATTTACATATGAATAGGATTGTTGAAACTATAATTGTATTTTTGATGATTATTATTGTTTTGACTTTATTAGAGTGGATTGGCGGAGTTTTAATTGAGTGGTTATTTGGTCTTACTTTTTGGGATTATAGTGATTCTAAATATCATATTGGTAAGTATATTTCTTTGGGGATGTCTTTAGCTTGGGGAATTTTAGGGATTATATTTATTTATCTTATTAAACCGATTACCGATAAATTTGTTAGAAAAATACCGAAGTGGATAACTTATTTTTTATGTTTGTTATTTTTAATTGACGTGGTGATTACTTGTTTGGTTAGATTTAAAATTATTTAATTCATAAAATGACAATTATTTAATAATGTTAATTGAGGAATAAATATTTACAAAACAGGAAAAATTTGTTATAATTTACACCGAGTATTAATTTACTCCTTGCTTCTTAGGAAGCCATATTAGACCATAAGGAGGTGCGAAATGAGAAAGTATGAAATCATGTTTATTGTTAGACCAACATTAACAGAAGAAGAAATCAAAAAAACTATTAAAGATTTCGGAGGCATTTTAACGAAAAACGGTGCAAAAATTGTTAATGAAAAAGATATGGGTCAAAGAGAATTAGCTTATGAAATCAAAGATTTTAAGAGCGGATATTATTATGTATATAATATTGAAGCTAAAGATGATAAAGCTATTAAAGAGTTTGATCGTCTAGCATTAATCAGTAAAGATATTATTCGTCATTTGATTACAAGAGAAGAAGACTAATAAGTGAGGTACTATTTATGAATAGAGTATGTTTAGTTGGTAGATTAACAGCCAAACCAGAACTTAGATATACAGGTTCAAATATTCCATATGCACGTTTTTCTTTAGCTGTTAATAGAACTTTTAATAATGCACAAGGAGAACGTGAAGCGGATTTTATAAATATTGTTGTATGGAGAAGACAAGCTGAAAATGTGGCTAATTATTTAGATAAAGGTAGTCAAGTTTCAATCGAAGGCCGAATTCAAACTGGAAGTTATACAGCTCAAGATGGTAGTCGCCGTTATACAACGGATGTTGTAGCTGATTCAGTACAATTTTTGGACTCTAGAAGACAAAATGATAATCGTAATAGTGAACCAACTCCGTATGATTATCAAGAGCCTTCATATTCAACGCCTTCCGCTTCAGCAAACAGTATGAATAATGTAAATGTTGAGGATGATCCTTTTGCGGATTTTGGCGATAATGTGTCTATCGATGATAATTTCTTAGACTAAAAGGAGGATAACTATGGCAGATTTTTATAGAAAAAAGAAAAAAATATGTCAAATGTGTGCGGGAAAATCTGTAGATTATAAAGATCCAGATATTGTTAAAAAATATGTAAGTGCCGACAAAGGTAAAATTTTACCTAGAAGAGTTACAGGTGCTTGTTCTAAACACCAAAGACATATTGCTAATGAAATTAAAAAAGCAAGATTTATGGCTTTATTGCCTTTCGTAAAATAATCCTAAGGGATTATTTTTTTCTTCATAATTTTCATAATTTAATGTTATAATAAAAGTAGTAGGAGGATGATCGAATGGCTAAAATGGATGAAACAAAACGTTTTAATGTAGAAGATATTGTTGTAGAAGAAGATATAAAAAAGAAAAAAGTAAAAAAAGAAGATGATAAAAGTAAAGAAGGAATTGTAAACGAAAAAGTTGATAAAAATTTAGATATTAAAAAAGATACTGATTTAAAAAGTGATTTAGATCTTGCGGATAAAGAAGAACTTGAGCAAATTGTTCATAATGATTTTCAAGGAAAAACTATAGTGGATGTTAAAATACCTGAAAGTAAAACTATAGGAATTGCTTCCGATCATCGAGGTTATAATTTAAAACAAAAACTTACAAAATATTTAAATAAAAAAGGTTATACTGTTGTTGATTATGGTAGTGATAGCCGAATCAGCAGTGATTATCCGGAGTTTGGTTTTAAATTGGGCGAAGCGGTTGCAAATTTCGAAGTGGAAAAAGGTATTGCTATTTGCGGAAGCGGTATTGGTATCAGTATTGCTTGCAATAAAATAAAAGGTGTTAGATGTGCAAAAGTAGACAATGTTAAAGAAATTAAGTATGCTCGTAAAGATAACGATGCGAATATTATGGCAATTGCAGGAAATATGCCATTAATTAGAGCTAAAGATATAGTTGATGCTTATTTAAAAACACCGTTTTCTGGTTTAGAGCGTCATCAAAGACGCATCGATATGTTAAATGAGCGTGCATAATGTTAGTTAAGGCAATTTTATATATCGTGTTTACTTTTGTGGCTATTTGGGCACTAGATAGTATTAATATAACAAATGTATTTAAGAAGAATAAATATTACGCTTCTAGAGTATTATATTTAATGATAAGTGTATCACTATCATATTTAGTAGTAAATTTCATATATGATTTTTTCACCTATTCATGGGTTTAATTATTTAAAGAAAGGAAGTTTGCTATGAAAAAAATACTCTTAATTACTTTGCTTGTAGTATTTATTCCTTTTTTTGTGGTTAATCTTTTTGTAAGAACAGATGAAATACGTTTTCATTATGCTACAAATAAAGTAATAAGAGTAAAAGATGCTAGTACTAACACAATATCTGAAGTTCCATTTGAAGAATATATTAAAGGTGTGTTGGCTGGTGAAATGCCGGTTAGTTTTGATTTAGAGGCTTTAAAAGCCCAGGCGGTAGCAGCTCGTAGTTATGCTTTAGTTCAAGCTAATAAAAATAAAGATGCGGATTATGATGTGGTTAATACTGTGGATAATCAGGTATATTTAACGGATGATGATTTAAAAGAAAAATGGAAAGATGATTACGTTAGTAAAGTTAATAAAATAAAAAAAGCGGTTCAGGAAACCAAAGGAGAATATTTAACTTATAATGGTGAAGTGGTGGAGGCGTTATTTTTTTCTACAAGTACTGGTAAGACGGAAAATAGTGAGGAAGTGTTTTCTTCCGCCGTGCCGTATTTAAGAAGTGTTTCTAGTACTTGGGATGAGGCTTCACCAGTTTATGAAGATACTAGTAGTTTTGAACTTAGTGATTTTTATGAAAAACTAGGATTAGAGTATAATGATACAATTACTTATGAAGTTTTAGAAACAACGAGTACGGGGAGAGTAAAAACAATTAAGATAAATGGAGTCACCTTTAATGGCCGAGATGTGGCTTCTAAGCTTAGTTTACGATCTAATTATTTTAGTATTTCCCAGGATGGGACGAAAGTAACCATTACGACTAAAGGTTTTGGACATGGTGTTGGAATGAGTCAATATGGTGCTTTAGGTATGGCTAAAGAAGGTTATACTTATGATGAAATTTTAAAGCATTATTACCAGGGAACAGAAATTAAAAAAATTTAGTATAATTTTACCTATTTGGTTAAGAATGTTAATAGAGGTGAAATTATGAAGAAAGTAAAACTTAAGAAATCTGCTATTTATGGAATAGGTGCGGGGACATTAGCTTTGCTAGTGGCTGCAACTTATTATGCTAGCTATTCTAATAGCCAGCTTTATGAAGAAGCTAAATCAGAAGAGGATGATCAGCAGTATGTATCTAGGTTATTTGGTAATGACGATATGCCAGTTGTTAGTACGGCTTCAGTTATTATGCGTCCTTATACTGATGATACGATTAAGATTGTTCAAAATTTTTATGATTATCAAGGTACTGAAGAAGAACAGGAAAACTCTATCATTAATTATGAACAAACTTATATTCAAAACACTGGTATAGCTTATGGTGGCCCGGCTGAAGCTTTTGATGTAGTGAGTTCTCTTGATGGAACCGTTACTAGTGTTAAGGAAGACAAGCTATTAGGTACGATTGTAGAAATTAAAAATTCTGACAAAGTAACGACAATTTACCAAACTTTAACTAATGTTGCTGTTAAACAAAATGACGCAGTTAAACAAGGTGATGTTATTGGTCAAAGTGGAACTTCTAATATTAATAAAGATTTGGGTAATCATTTTGTCTTTGAACTCATGGTAAATGGTAGTTATGTTAATCCAGAAAATTACTACGATAAAGATATTAATGAGCTTTAAAAAAATAGGACTTTTGTCCTGTTTTTTATTGGCTTCTTTTTATTTTATCTAAAGTAATGTATTCGTTGGTGGCTTTATCTTTGATAACGATTTCATAATTACATAATTTGGCTATTTTTAAAACCATATCAAAGGTTGGTTCTCTAAAACCGCGTTCCCAACCACTTAGTGTTGTTTGGCCGATGTTCAGCTTTTGGGCTATGTCGATTTGTTTATATTTTCTGTTAGTTCTGATAAATTTTAATATTTTTCCAATCATATAATCACCAGTTTTAAAATAACTCAAAGTGAGCTATTTTGTCTTGACATAGCTCGAAATGAGCTATATAATTATTTTAGGTGAAACTATGCGAAAAATAAGAAGGAAGAGTAGGAAAAAAATAAAAAAAACAATAATATTTTCTTTGGTGTTTTTATTTTTAATAATGGTAACTGGTTATGCGGCATTTAGTACTAATTTAAATATAACAGCAAAGGGGAATATTAAATCTGTTTATCAAACTGTTAGTTTTAAAACACAATTACTTGAAAATAATACTTTTGAGAATGGTAGCGAGGGTTGGAATAAAAACGGTTGTGACTCTGGAAACTTTGAAATTAGTGATACTGTGACTTACAATGGATATAATTCAGTTAGAATTTATGAAGATGGCGGCAATGTTTATTGTTGGAATGGTATAATGCAATTAATTGATAGAACATTTGATACTACTAAAAAATATGAGATATCCCTTTATGCATATCGTGATTCATCATCTACTTTTGGTGATTTAAATAATACTATTAGAGAATATGTGGCTTTGGGTGATGAAACAGGTAGTGGGGAAGCGTGGATATATTTAGAAAATAGTCGGTATAGTGCTATCAATATAACAAACGATATTGTACCTAATCAAACTTGGACATATATTGAAGATTATGGCAATAGAGCCACTAATAGTCTTTCTAGTGATTTTATCAGGTCATTTCAAATAGATTATTTAGCTGATTATACTAGAACAGAAACAAGTAATATTTGGATTGCTTTGCCATCTTTTTATGAAGTAGAAGAAAAAGAAATAAAAAAATATAGTAAAATTGGTACTTTACCAGTGGCTACTAAAGATGGTTATACATTTGTTGGTTGGTATACGGATGAATTTGCTGGTGAAAAAATAGATGAAAATTTTGAAGTCACTGATGATGTGGATTTATTTGCAAGATTTGAAAAAAATTAATAACTGTGGAAAAGTATGTGAAAAACTTTGCATTAAAGAAGCTATATTGTGACTTATTTATTGTTTTTCTTATATTCTTCAATTAGTATTTCAATGGTTTGAGCTAAAAGACCATTTTTTCTTTTTAGTGTTTGTTATTCTAATAAAACTATTTATAATGTGAAAATTATGTGATACAATAGAGCTGAGGAGGGAAAATGTGAGAAAAATATT
>CALVRF010000029.1 GCA_944358495.1 uncultured Bacilli bacterium | reverse complement strand
TATGTTATGACACACAAAAGTACACAACTTTTATAAAATATTAAGTTTGAGGTTATATCAATTAAAAAAGTATCTTATAAAACAAGGAATATGTGAAAAAGCATATTCTTTTTTAATGTTTTTAATTATAAATGTAATTGTATAATGGTTAAGTTAAAAAACTAATATTTTTTCATAATAAATAATTATAAAGTTTTAAAAATAAAAAAGTAGTATTAAAAAAATAACCGTATGATTATTTTTTTCCATCAATTCTTTTATTAAGAATTACGTGGTCATGATTATAGGTTATTAATTCAGCACTTGTAATATCTAATATTTCGGCAAACTTATCTAGTAATTCTAAGGTTGGTTTTCTCTTGCCATTTTCTAATTGATTTATATATGATAAAGTACTATTTAATTTTTCAGCAAATTTTTCTTGTGATAAATTTAGTTTATAGCGATAGTATTTTAAATTTATAGCTAAAATATCTTTACTAGTTAATTTTTTCAATTTATCACACCTTTCTAACAAAATATTATATGAGTCTAATAGTGTAAAGTCTTTTATACACCCGTACTAAAAACATTGTATAAATTTATAAAGTGTGATATATTTAAATAAAAAGAAGGGAGTGTGGTTTAGGTAACGATTTAGGGGGAGTAGGAATAATGTGTTATACAATTTAAATAATAACTATTTTTATAATGTACAATTTTATGATTAATATTAGGAGGTATAAAAAATGGATGAAGTAATTACAAAACACAAAGAAAATGTGAAAAAAATCATGGAAAGGTATAAAAAAGAAACAGAAGAATTTTTGAAATTAGCTGATGAGGTTTATGAGGCGGAATATAGTTTTAGAAAAAATATAGCAAAAATGCTTTCACCGGAAAGCTATCAAAAAGGTTTAGATACATATCTTTCAGAATATGAAAGAATTAGTGAAATATTAAAACAAAAAGAAATTGATTATAAAAAACTATTTGATGATAGTAATGCTAATAATATTGAATTTTCTGTATCAATTCAAACAAATGTTAATAACAATGCTTATTCAAAAGATGAAGTTAAAACAAACATTGAAAAACTTACTGAAGAATTTGATGATGAGTATGCCAAAATGATTAAGGATTATAATGATGCAATAAATAGCGTTATTGAAAAAATTAATAAGGAAGTTAAAGCTAATAGAAAGTTTGTTATTGAATATGGTGGTTTTACGTTTACGCCAGATGAAACTATCGAAAATGCATATAAACCAATTTATGATAAACATGATGAAGTAGATGATAAATTTATATTTGATTTTCAAACTAGAGCTTTAGTAATTAATTGGATACCAGAAAATATTAAAAATGAATATAGTTTAATCATAAAAAAACTTGATGATAACTATGATGTTTTTAAAGATATTTTTGGTGAATAATAAGTTTAAACAAATGAAAACAAGTAAATATAGTTAGATAATATAGTGGTTTTCACTTGTTATTGACTATATTTTTATTATGAAGGAGAGATTAATAATGATTAGTAATTATTTGGAAGAAAAAATCATAGAAGAAAGAAATAAACTAAATGACCCTAATGTTTCTGAATTTGATAAAGCAAAAGCAAAGATGTTTTTACATGCTCAAGATTCCAATTACAGGATACAACCTGAAGAAATTAATGGTATATTTGAATGTTTTAAACAATATATAGAACAAAGGTTACTAGCAATCTATAATAAAAATCCTAATATATTTAGTAATGAAAGTATAAATGATCTTTCTATTGAAGAAGAACAAGCAATTAGGGATAACATAGAAAAAATAAATGATCCAGATGAATTGGAAGAAGAAAAGATAGAATCCAAAATAAAATTACACAATTCTAAATATAATTATAAAATGCCTATATATGAGGTCGATAATGCAATTACTTATATAAAAAGCAAATTAGAAAAGTTAAATCCAAGTATTATGGTAGAAAGCATAATGATAGGAAACTTGGAATCAAAATTACAAGACTTGAAAAATATTAAGTTAGAATACGATTCAAATTATAATGAAATGAATATAGTTATTAATGATATAAAGGCCAGATTGGAAACTATTTCGGGTGAAAATATAGAAGCAGACCCTGATGTTGATTTAGACAAAATGTTAATTGAAATGGTATTACAATATTTAATAGATTTAAGAAATATAAAATGTGATTATGATTCTAATTATGATGAAATAAATAGACTTATTAATAATACAAATGAAAAGCCAAACTCTTGGCAAGAAAAAGTAAAAGAGCAGGAATCTGTAAAGCAAAGAGATATTCCACATGATGCAAATGGACAAATTGACCTAGAATCATTAATTTCAAGATTAGATGATAGAATAAGAAGCCTTGAAGCAGAGGAACAACTGGACAATGAGAGTAATAATTAATATAATAGTAGTGGTGAATAATAAATGAAAACACAAATGCAAAGAGAAGAGGAACTAATTAGTAGTGGACTTGTTGATTCGGTAAAAAATTTATTTCAAAATTATAATGTTAATATTCCAGAAAAATATTATATATTACTAGCCGATTACGTTGATTCAATAGGACAGTTAGATTTTGAAGATGGTTTATATCTTGATCCAGTACAAATAGCTCGGAAATTACCGAGTGTTTTAACTGAAGTGGCAGAAAATAATATTGGTGGTATTTATGGAAGAACAGATGGGACTAAAATCACTATGAATCCAAATTTAGATTATTTAACCAACAAAAAATATTTTTTCCATGAATTAACGCATGCCTTGCAAACTAGAAAAGTAGATAATCATGAAGAATGTTCATTTTATAATGGCCAAACAGGTATGTTTTTAACTGAAGGTGCTACCCAATTTACAGCAGAAATATTAGCTAACATATCAAATGGAACTAATATGCAGTATAGACAGCAACCTAATACAGTAAGAGGACATATAGAACATACACCATATAGTCCGTTATCTGAATATCAATTAAACGGAAACATGCTCTTGTTATTATCACAGTCAATGCGACTTCCTATTAATCAAATATTAGCTCTAGGCTTTAGAAACGATGGTAGACAAATGCTGGGGGAAATGTATGAGGCCTTTCCGGGTAAACAGGGAAAATTTGAAGAATTTATGCTTGACCTTGAAAAAATATATACAATAGACAAACTATTAATCGCTGGATATGGTAGCCAATTACAAGGTGATCCGGTAAATATTGAAATGCAAAATGGTTATAAGTTTGCTGGAAATATTAAGTTGCAGGGTGATTTAATCAATAAAGTTGAACGAAACCTAGCAGCTGACTTTATTGCTAATAATGATACAGACTATATTATTCAAAATTATCGTCAAGTAGCTTCATATTTAACAACACCAGAATTAAAACAGGATTTTATTCTTGCGGTAAATGAAGTTATATTAGCTCAAAATGAACAAATGGCTCAAGAATTATCTACGCAGGAACCGTTTAATAATCAGCCAAAAATCAATACTGAGGAAATTACACCCAGCCAGTTTTCGAAAAAGACACAAGATTTAATAGATGAAGCTGAAGAATTTATGAAACGCAGTACTCAAGAGCAAGTGGTAGAGCAAACCCCTAATAACAATTATGATGGTATAATATCAATATTACAAAATCCTGATTTAACTGATGAACAAAAAACAGCATTGTTAAGTGAAATAAGCAACTCTCCAAATGGATATGTAGGTGGGAAATCAAGATAGTATTAATATAGGAGTAAGTTTATGGTGCATAAGTGGAATGTAAAACAAATAAGAGAAAATAAAAGATATATTGAAAGTAGATTAAAAAATCATCATATTTCCGGTGAAGAAAAAGAGAAACTTCGTTTAAGTTTAATAACTAATGTGAGTTTGTTATGTGCTAGCGATTCTCTTTTTCATACTAAACTTGGTTATGCAATTAATGATTTATTATCGAAAAAATTTTCTGTATGTAGAGAGCGGAAATATGCTCAAATGGAAAGTGATATGTTTTTAAAGTCAAATGACTATATTGATGAAGAGTATATTAATTTCTTATTTAAGATAGCTCAAAATTTAAGTGCTGATGTTAATAGCTCGGATAGTGATATAGAGTTTAGTAAAATAAGTTTAAGTGAAGAGGATATGATAAAAATATCTGAAAGTTTTTATCAACATTTAGGTGATAATGAAATACTAACACACGCGAAGAAAACATTAAATGGTGATACTCTACAATTCCAAGAATCATCAATTACTGGTTATGAAGATGCAAAGGGTTTAAATCTTGGTGACTGGGTATTTAATAAAAGTTATTGTATAATTACAAATTCACATGACCTCTATACATTACAAGCACTAAATCACGAGGTAATGCACACAGTAGATTTTTACGAATGTGATAAATTACCAAGTGAAAAATATTATGGTTTTCAGGAAATCCCCACATATACAATAGATTATTTGTTTATAGATTATTTAGATGAATTAGGTTTTGATAATGTGGAAATACAAAAATTAAGGGATAAAAAATTTACTTATTTACAAGATTTAGCTAAACTTACTATATTAAAAATTAAAACTGAAGTAACCAAAGCAAAAGGGTTAAAGGCCATGAAAAATATGACCGCCAAAGATATAATGGAAAGTGTTAGTGTTGAAACAATGAAACATTTATTAGAATTAGAGTCAGGAGTAATTGCTTATGGATTGCAAAGTCAAATAAAAAATAATAAAGAAATCGGAATAAGTAATTTAAAGCAATTTATGAAACAGGCATTATCTAAAGATAAAAAACCAGATTTCTCGGATATTGGGCTTACTGATGAAATGTTGTTAGAACTAAGTTCTGAGTTAGGTGCATATTCTAGAGAAACTATTTATAGTGAAAATATTGGGAAACCAAAATTATAAAACTCATTGTAATAATAAGGAACAATAAATATGGTAAATAAATTATTGGAATATCATTATCATTAAATTTATGTATTGACTTGGCAGTCAACTGAAATGTTAATATTTTTATTGAAAGGAGGATTTTTAAGTAAAAGAGTAGATAAAATGTATAAAATTGGCGATTTTTCAAAAATTGTAGGTATTCCTGTTAGAACTTTAAGATATTATGCTGAATATGGAGTATTAATTCCAAGTGAAACAGATAAATTTACTGGATACAAGTATTATAGTGAAGAAAATCTTATAGAATGTCAAATGATTAAATTATTAAAATCACTAGATTTTACATTAGATGAAATAAAAAAGTATAGAAATTGTATTGATGAAGATATATTAGAAAAAAAGAAAAAAGAAATTGAAGAAAGAATGTATTTATTAAGATTAAAGTATGAACGATTAACTTATATGCTAGAGGAATTACGGGAACAAAAAAAATATACTATTTTTAATGAAACGGAAGAAGAAAAAGTGTTAAGGAGGAAGTATGAAAAGCGAAATATTGGAAAAAGTGCTTAATGCACATAAAAATTTAATTGTAACTGGAGATGTTGCATCAGGAAAGACTACTAATGTATTATTTCCTATTGCCAAGGATATTATTAATAAGAAAGAAAGTTTATTTATCTTAGATTCAAGGGAAGAATACATAAATAAATATTATGATAAATTAAAAGAAAATGACTATAACATTGTAATACTTAATTTAAGAGATATGGATAAAAGTGAGGGCTGGAATCCATTAGAGTATCCTTACAATTTATATAAAAATGGTGATGTTGATAAAGCTCAGGAATATCTTGAAAAAATCGGCAAAATTGTATTTTATGAAAACCCTAGTGTAGATCCATTTTGGGCATCAACAGCATCTGACTTTTTTACTGGTGTTGCACTTGCATTGTTTGAAGATGGAAAGCAAGAAGAAATTAACTTTAATAGTATAAATAATATGTTTAATGGCATAAATAAAAAATATGGTTTATCAGATTATATAACTACATATTTAAAATCAAAAGATGTAACATCAAAACCATATATATTTGCCTCTACAACTTTTTTAGCGCCAAAAGAAACAAAAGGTAGTATTTTATCAGTTGCTAGACAAAAATTAAGATTGTATGTATCAAGAGAAAAATTTTCTTGCCTTATGAATAGGACTACATTTAGTTGGGAAGACGTTGTGAGTAAACCAACTGCTATTATATTAATTGCAAGAGATGAAAATAGATCTTTAAATGGCTTAGCAGCCATGTTTATAGAACAGTTATATTCAATATTGCTTGATAGAAAAGCAAAAGTCAAATTTAATTTTGTTCTTGATAATTTTGATATTATTGAAAAGTGTAATGAATTAGTTGATATTTTAGGCTCTTGTTTATCAAGAAATATAAAAGTTTATTTGGCAACTCGTTCGATGGAAAAATTGTCAGATGAATATGGTAGTTATATGCTTAAATTATGTGATTTAATTTTTATTAGAAATAATGATATTAAGTTAGTTATAAATAATATTGAAGAATCAACTGAAAAAGAATTTAAAGCCGTGTCAATAAACGACGCACAAATAGATTATCCAACTTTAAACGTATCAACAATTAAATTATTTGATATAGAAAAATTTGTGGAAAACATAAATACCAATGAACTCTTTAGTAAATATGATAATTTAGATTCAAATAATCCTATTGATATAGATGAATTAGTCAAAAAGATAGATGCTAGAATTGAGGAGTTAGAAAAGCAGGGAAAAAGTCAAAATGAAGAGAAAGAAAAATAATACTTTTAAAAATTTACGAAAAATGTATCCTTATGCAAAAAAATATAAAAAGTTTTTGATAGGATATGTTATAGCTGGAACTATATTTTGTATAATTAATGTGATAATTCCGGTATTATCAGCAAAAATAGTCTTGGATATTTCTAATAATCTATTAACTGATTTACTTACAGTAGCTTTTGCAATATTAATATTGAATATTGTTAGTAGTCTTTGTACTTTCTTTTCATCACGCATGCAACAAAAATTTTACTATAAAGCAATAACAGATATAGAATTGAATTTAATAAATGATACTTTTTCTTTAAAAAAATCTGAAATAGATAAACACACATCAGGAGTATTTATAGATAGATTAACCAAAGATACTGAAAATTTAGCTGATGTTTTTGGAAATATTATATTTTATTTAACACAATTTTTTCAAAGTTTTGGTGTTTTAATCGCAATTTTAGTTATCAATAGATATATGTTTTTATATTTCTGTATGTTATTAGTTATCATATATTTTGTCGAAAAAGCTAGAACATCAAATTGGTATGAGTCAACCAAAGAATATAGACAATTAAACGAAAAAAATAGTGGATTAATATCTGAAATAATAAGAGGTATGACTGATATAAAAATATTAAATTCTAACAAGCGTTTTTTTGAAGTGGTGGGTAATAAACTAGAAGAATCAAACCGAAAAAATGATAAGATTAACAGTACTATGATGAAATATATATTTGCCTCTAATTTTATTCAACATATTTTTACATTTCTATTTTTTGTTATAGGAGTATTTCTTGTATCTATTAAAAATTTATCTATTTCCAATTTTTTAATTATTTACATGTATAAAGATAGGGTTTATGGTTTAGTAGAATCAATTTCTGTACTATTTTCTTCAATGAAACAATTTACTTTATCTGCGGAAAGAATATTTGAAATCTCTGACGGAACTTTTGAAGTTGAAAAATTTGGAAAGGTTCATTTAGATAAAGTGAAAGGAAATTTCGAATTTAAAAATGTTACGTTTGGTTATGATAAAAATAAACCAATAATAAAAGATATGAGTTTTAAAATTAATTCTAATGAAACCGTTGCTTTTATCGGTAAATCTGGTAGTGGCAAGTCAACAATATTTAGTCTGTTAGATAAATTATATACTGTAGATCAAGGCGAAATACTTATAGATGGTATAAACATTAATAAATTAGATAAATCATCTATAAGAGATAATATTTCTATAATAAATCAGTCTCCATATATATTTAATTTTTCTATCAAAGAAAATTTAAGTTTAGTAAAAAAGGATGCTACAATGGAAGAAATAGTAGAAGTTTGTAAAATTGCTAAATTACATGATTATATTATGACTCTTCCGGATGGTTATGATACGTTAGTTGGCGAAAGCGGAGTAATGTTATCAGGTGGCCAGAAGCAAAGGTTAGCAATAGCTAGAGCTTTACTGAAGAAAACCGAAATAATTTTATTTGATGAGGCTACTAGTGCTTTAGATAATGAAACTCAAAAAGAAATTCAAGAGGCAATCAATAGTATGAAAGGTGAATATACTATTTTAATAATTGCCCATAGATTATCCACAGTTATTGGAAGTGATAGAATTTTCGTGATAGATGATGGTGAAAAAGTGGCAGAAGGTAGTCATAAAGAATTAATGGCAACTAACGAATTATATAAAAAACTATATAAAACCGAATTAAAACAATCATAAAAGTTTTAATATTTTAATTTATTTTATAATATTAATCATCAATTTTATTTACATCTGAAATTAAGCAAAATAAGGCGAAATTTGAAGAAAATGTATAGTAAATGTATCGGACGATTTACAGTGAAAATACTAATGATTATATATAAAAATTACCATTGACAAAGGAAAAACAATTGTTATAATTGTTATAGATAGAATTTTTCTCTAAAGAGAAGGATTCTATTTTTGTTTTAGAGAGGAGGCAAATAAAAATATACGTTATAGGACTAACTAGTATGCGTACTACCTGAATATACTTATATTTAAAAAGCATTGATTTATATTAAATTTTATGATAAAATCATCTTGTAGTTAGAGGTGGATAATAGCCTTATTTTCTACAATAGTATTCGGTGAAAGTCCGAGAATGTCTTTTTATAGGCAGTAGAGGCTCAAATGAGCCAGGTACTCTACATGGCTTTTGTGCTTCGCCCGCAGCCAAGCTGCGGCTCAGCTACAAAAGCTATTCCTGTAGACTCCGTATTAAGCCAAGTACAAGGAGATTAATTAAAAATTCGAGTCGGTATCACCCCTTTTAAAATTTTATATGAGTTGTTAAAGGAGGTGAAATTATGAGGAAAAAAAATATAAAACTTTTAGTTTTAATTACAGTTATATGTTTAATATTTCCTTTCATAGTTAAGGTATTATCTTTAAATCTTTTTGAGATAGTATTATGTATCATGTTTTATGGTATGTTAAAAGATGCTATTTCCCATTTTAATATAGGGGTAGCCCTTCCTTTGCGGAGTCGAGTATTATCTTTTAATTAATTGATGATATGTACTTGGCATTTTTACGTTTTAGGGGGATTTTATGAGCAAAAAAAGAAGAAATAAGGATTGCAAATTATGGGGACGTAGTAGTAAAAAATATATTTGTAGTTTATTAAGTGATAAGAAGAACAATATATATTTTACTAAAAATGATTTAAATACAATAAAGTATAAATATGATTCAAATGATATAGTATTTTATGAAAATAAAAAAACAAAAAAGAAATTTAAAAATAAACCTAAAGATTATTCACCTAAAAAATATAGAAAATTTACGGATGTTAAGGAGCCTAGGAAAACGGCTTTAAAACAATTAAATAAATATTTAAATGAATTACCAATACCAAATTATGTTTTTGCTAAGACAAATGCTGGCTTTTTAAAAAATGCAAAGTATCATCGTGGGAATACCGAATTTATTTTAGCTGATATAGCTAGTTTTTATCCAAATTGTAGATTTTGTTATGTGAAGGATTTTTTTGAGTCACCTAGTGGGTTAATGATGAATAATAATACAGCTCAATGTATGGCTGAATTGGTAACAACGCCGATATCCGAAACCACGAATAAAAGAAATATTCCTCAGGGATTTCCAACAAGTACATTAATTAGTTTTTTTGCCTATAAAAAAATGTTTAATAAATTAAATGATTTGGCTAGAAAAAATAATTTGAAATTTAGTACTTATGTAGATGACTTAACTTTTTCATCATTCAAACCGATTAATAATTCTGATAAATTAATAGAAGAAATCTCTTCAATTTTGTCAGAATATCATCATTCATTAAAAAAAGAAAAAGTTAAGTATTTATCAGTAAAAGATGGTAAAATACCAACCATTACAGGAATTTGGGTAAACAAATATAAAGTTAGAGCGTCAACTAAAATATATAAAAAAATGATGAAAGCGTATCATTTCGTCCTTTCAACTAAAATTGATTCCGCCTCTTCATATCTAGAAGTATGGAAAAAATATGTGCAATTAAAAGGATTATTGAATACTGTGGATTATATTGAACCTAAAACGAAAGCTAAGAGAAAACATGTTAGAGAAATTGTTGAAAAAAATAGTTCGAATTTTATAAACTATATTTCACCATACACAAAGAAAATTAATTCAAATTATTGGAAGGGTAAGTTTTATGCTGCATATATCAATAAAAATTTAGATGATTTTTATTCCAAAAATAAAAAGTATTTTAAAAAAAGATAAAGTCCAAAAAATAATTATTTTTATGAAATATATTTAGTAATAGCTTGAAAAGTTAAACTATTTTAAAATTTTATAGTACATGGATTTTAATTTTTTAAACAAAATAATGTACATTTTTATATAAAAAATTTTTAAATTTGTACTAACAAATGTGTGATTAGGACTGAAAAAGTCCTTTTTTTGTAAAAAAATTGTATTAACAAAAGTCATACAAAAAATAAAATGTCCGACAAGCTATATTTCAATAATGATTGAAATATAAATGAAAACTCGTCACTGGCGGGTTGTTGTCATACATCCTTAACCTGCTGGAAACACTCACACGGAAAGTACATACTTTTTAAAGATTTTGCCTATTTTTAGGTACATTAAATCCAGATAAGATATTATTAATATTAAAAAATAAAGTTTTAAAGTAAGGAGGAATTAAATAATAGGGAACATATTATTACAAAATAATAATAATTTAGGCGCATATACATTAATGAGGTGCCATATGAAAAAAGAATATAAGGTAAATAATATATTTAATGAAAATGGAGTGACATTTGAAGAATTAATAAGTACTTTTTTATTATCTTTTCTAGATAAAGAATTGGGTTTATATGAAAATAATGGTATAATAAATACCGATATAATCTCAAACTTATAGATTGGAGTAGTTATGATAACAGACACAACTTATAAGGTGGGAATATATTTAAGATTATCTAGAGAAGATGAAAGGTTAGGCGAAAGTGGTAGTATATCAACGCAACGAGATTTGCTTTTAAATTATATTAGAGATAATAATTTACTCTTTGTAAAAGAATATATCGATGACGGTGTGTCAGGAACAACTTTTGATAGAGCAGGTTTTAATCAAATGATTAAAGATTGTGAGGGAAAAAAGATAAATATGATTATTACCAAAGATACATCAAGACTAGGTAGAGATCATATTGAGTTTGGTTATTATGTCGAAAGATATTTTCCAGAACATAACATCAGATATGTAGCCGTTAATGATGGCGTTGATACTTTTAAAAGAGATAATTCAGCAAATGATATGTTAGTATTTAAAAGTGCTTTTAATGATATGTATGTTAAAGATATATCAAATAAGCTCCGAAGTTCTTTATATACTAAAAAAAGAAATGGATTATTTGTTGGTGCATATGCACCATATGGTTATAAAAAAAATGAAGAAGATAAACATAAACTTGAAATTGATGAAGAAACGGCTCATGTCGTTAGAAGAATATTTGATATGTTTATAAATGGTGATAGTTTAAGTAAAATTTGTGATACTTTAACAAATGAACGTATACCAACCCCAAGTATGCAAAAAAATATGAAGTTAGGGCAAAATAATGTTCATTATGGTGTGTGGGCTACGAGAACAGTTAATGATATTTTAAAAAACCCAACTTATATTGGCAATCTAACACAATGCAGGCAAAGAAAAGTAAATTACAAATCTAAAAAAAGAGTTCGCAATAATGAAAATGATTGGATTGTGTCCGTTGGAGCTGTAGATTCAATTATTGATAAAACAACATTTGAACTTGCACAGGAAATGTTTAAGAGTAATAAAAACCGTGGTAAAGGTGACGGTATAACAGACAAGCTTTTGCTTCGTGGCTTAATATACTGTAAAGAATGCAAACACACAATTGGTTTTAGAGCGCATACTCAGCAAACGAAAAAATATGGACTTGTTACAAGAATATATGGAAATTGTAATTATTGGGCTAAAAGAAAAAAACAAAATGTCTGCACGCCACATTCTATTAAATATCAAACTGTAGAGACAATAGTATTAGATAACATGCGAGAAATGGCCAAGAAATACTTAGATGAGAAAGCTTTTGAAAATATACTTAAAAAATCTGATAAATTAAAAAAGAAAAAAGATAGTATTAAAGGAGAAATATTTAGATTAGAAAATATTATTGAAAATGCTAATAAAAAAATAGATATTTGCTACAATGATAAATTAGAAGGTAATATAACATTAGATATGTATAAACGAACTTACAATAACTTAACCTTAGAAATTAACGAATTTAAAAGTAAAAAACAAGAATATGAAAAAGTTTTATACAATTTAGAAAACAGCCATGAAATAAATGATAATTATTATCTAGATAAGATTAAAGAATTTTTAAAAATGAAAAATCCATCTCGCGCACTCATTAGCACATTAATTGATAGAATTGAGATAGATGAAGACAAAAATATCGATATATATTATAAATTTAAATTAATTTAAAATATTTTTTATTAATAAAACCTAGATAAATGAATAAAAAACATTTACAAGAACATTTGTTTGTGATATTATAGTGTTGTAAAGGGGGAATAAAAAATGAATCAGGATAAAATGCATTTAATAAATAAAATATTTAAAAATGAAACGATAAGAACTGTATGGGATAAAGAAGAAGAAAAATATTATATAAGTGTTATTGATATTATTGGAGTCTTGCTTGATAGTGAATATCAGGATTCAAGAAACTATTGGAAAGTATTAAAACATAGGTTAAAAAAAGAGGGAAACAAAACGGTTACAAAATGTAACCAGTTGAAATTAAAAGCTACTGATGGTAAATATCGTATGACAGATGTTGTTGATATTGAAGGAATGTTTAGATTAATTGAATCTATTCCTAGTAAAAATGCTGAGCCAATAAAACAGTGGCTTGCTAAATTGGGCAAAGAAAGAATAGATGAAATATTTGATCCATCAATTGCCGTTCAAAGATCGATAGATTTATACCGGGCTAAAGGTTACGATGAAGCATGGATTACTAGAAGAGTTAAAGGCATTCAAGATAGAAGAGAACTTACTGATGTTTGGAAAGATAGTGGAATTACTGAACCTAAAGAATATGCCATTTTGACTAATGAAATATATAAAGAATGGTCTAATATGACGGCTAAAGAATATAGAGAATTTAAAGGTCTTAGAAAAGAATCGCTTAGGGATAATATGAGTAGAATGGAAGTCATACTGGCTGACTTAGGAGAAGAAGCAACAAAAGAGCTTGCTAAAGAACATAAACCTTTTGGTTTAAAACAAAACAAACAAATAGCCAAAATGGGTGGTAATACCGCTAAAGTTGCTAGAGAAGATTTAGAAAAGAAATTAGGCAAATCAGTAATTACTAATGAAAACATGTTAAACTATAAGTATATCGATAATAAAGAAAAAATAGAAAATACAAACTAATATATAAGATACTATAAAAATTTAAAACTTTTGTGTGTTATAGTTTTAAC
>CALVRF010000028.1 GCA_944358495.1 uncultured Bacilli bacterium | reverse complement strand
TCCAAAAAAATCAAAAAAGTTCTAAAAAAACATTGATTTTCATATAATTTTCATGTATAATTTTGAATGTGTGGCATGCGTAGATGTGTGAGGTTGCCGAGACACTAGGTTAAGTTGTTAATAATTTAAATAGTAAACTCGGGTTTTTACACGGAGCAAGTCTATACTGAGATATAGGCGAAAGGAGGATACAATATGTCTAGTACTAAAGTTCGTATCAGATTAAAAGCGTTTGAACATAAAAATTTAGATAAAGCTTGCGCTAAAATCGTGGATACTGTCAAAAGAACTGGCGGACAGGTTAGTGGACCAATCCCTCTACCAACAGAGATTGAAAAAATCACTATCTTAAGAGCGGTTCATAAATACAAAGATTCACGTGAACAATTTGAAAAAAGAACACACAAAAGACTTATTGATATCAATAACCCAAGTAAGGAGACTATCGATGCTTTATCGCATCTAGATATTCCAAGCGGCGTTGATATTCAAATTAAATTATAGGAGGAATGAAAAATGAAAGGAATCTTAGGTCGTAAAATAGGGATGACTGAGGTATTCGACCAAGAAGGTAAATTAACTCCAGTAACAGTTGTTGAAGTTACTCCAAATGTTGTAACACAAATCAAAACAAAAGCTACTGATGGTTATGATGCTATCCAACTTGGATTCGATACTAAAAGAGAAAAGTTAGCGACAAAAGCTTCTATTGGACACACCAATAAAGCAAACACTACACCTAAGCGCTTCTTTAAAGAAATTAGAGGTGTTAATGTTGAAGATTATACTCTAGGACAAGAAATCACTGCTGATATCTTCACTAGAGGAGAAATGGTAGACGTAACTGGAACCACAAAAGGAAAAGGTTTCCAAGGTGTTATCAAAAGACATGGTCAACAAAGAGGACCTATGGGACATGGATCACACTATCATAGACGTCCAGGTTCAATGGGAACAATGAGACCAATGCGCGTATTCAAAGGTAAAAAATTACCAGGTCACATGGGAATGTTAACAGTAACTATCCAAAACTTAGAAATTGTTGCTGTTGATGTAGAAAATAATGTAATTTTAGTTAAAGGTAATGTACCAGGACCTAAAAAAGGTCTAGTTATCATTAGAACTGCTGTTAAAAACCCTAACAAAATCAACGAAAGACCTGAATTAGTTTCTTGGGTAAAAGAAGAAAAGAAAGAAGAACCTCAAACTGAAGAAACTATTACCGAAGAAACCGCAGAAACTACTGAGGAAGAAAAGTAGGAGGTTAATACTATGAAGAAAAATCCAGTATTAAATATTAAAGGTGAAAAAGTTGGGGACATTACTTTAAATGAAAACGTTTGGGGAATCACTCCAAATGATGCAGTTTTATATGACGCAATTACTTTAGCTAGAAATTCCATGAGACAAGGTACACACAGTACTAAAACCCGCTCAGAAGTAAGTGGCGGCGGAAGAAAACCATGGAGACAAAAAGGTACAGGCCACGCAAGACAAGGTAGTACTAGATCTCCACAATGGACAGGTGGCGGAATTGTATTCGGACCACATCCAAGAAATTACAATAAAAAACAAAATAGAAAAGAAAGAGTTTTAGCTCTTAAATCTGCTCTATCATACAAAGTTTTAGATAAAGAAATTATAGTATTAGATAATTTGAATATCGATACCAACAAAACTAAAGATATGCTTCAAATTTTAGAGGCAATCAAAGCTAGTAAAAATATTTTAATCGTAGTAAACGAACTTACAGAAAATGTTATCTTAAGCTCACGTAATATACCTAATGTTGTATTATTACAAGCTAACGAAATTAGTACATTAGATGTAATCGCTTCAGATTGCTTAGTTATTACTGAAGATGCGGTTAAAGCTATAGAGGAGGTGCTTGCATAATGGAATATCGAGACATTATTAAAGCTCCAATCGTAACAGAAAAATCTTCTGATTTAGCAAACAATAACGTTATTACTTTTAGTGTTGACCCAAGAGCCAACAAAACGCAAATCAAGCAAGCTGTCGAAAAAATCTTCGATGTAAAAGTAGATAGCGTAAATACTGTTAACGTTAAACCTAAAACTAAAAGAGTTGGACGTTATGCAGGAAAAACCAATAAAGTTAAGAAAGCAATTGTTAAATTAAAAGAAGGAAGTTCAATCGAACTTAACTAGACTTAAGGGAGGATATATATGGCGATCAAATCATATAAACCAATGACTAATGGTACTCGTGGTATGACGACTTTAGTTAATGAAGAAATCACTAAAACCACTCCAGAGAAATCATTAGTTACAACAATCAAAAAATCAGGTGGTCGTAACAATCAAGGTAAAATCACTGTAAGACATCACGGTGGTGGAGCTAAAAGAAAATATCGTATCATTGATTTCAAAAGAACCAAAGACGGTATTGTCGGAACTGTAGCTTCAATCGAATACGACCCAAATAGAAGTGCTAACATTGCTTTAATTAATTACGCCGACGGAGAAAAAAGATATATCATTGCTCCAAAAGGCTTAAAAGTTGGAATGAAAATTGAAAGTGGGGAAAAAGCTGATATCAAAGTTGGTAACTGCTTACCACTAAAAGACATTCCAGAAGGAACTTTAGTTCACAATGTAGAATTGAAACCAGGAAAAGGTGGCCAAATGGCTAGAAGCGCTGGTTCAAGCGTTCAAATCTTAGGATGTGAAGATAAATACACTTTACTACGTTTAGCTAGTGGTGAAGTTAGAAAAGTATTAAGCGAATGCCGTGCGACAATCGGTGAAGTTGGTAACGCTGACTATGAACTAGTTAATTTAGGTAAAGCTGGAAGAAAAAGACATATGGGAATTAGACCAACCGTTCGTGGTTCAGTTATGAACCCTAACGATCATCCACACGGTGGTGGTGAAGGTCGTGCGCCTATTGGACGCAAAGGTCCTATGACTCCATGGGGTAAACCAGCCCTTGGATATAAAACTCGTAATCGCAAGAAAGCTTCAAGTAAGCTAATTGTTCGTTCGAGAAAAAAATAAGAAAGGATGACTTATAGATGGCTAGAAGTTTAAAAAAAGGCCCTTACGTATTTGAAAGATTACTAAAAAGGGTAAGAGAATTAAACGAATCTGGAAAAAAAGAAGTAATTAAAACTTGGTCACGCCGTTCTACAATTTTTCCTGAATTTATTGGACATACATTTGCTGTTCATAATGGTAAAGAATTTATTCCTGTTTATGTAACAGAAGATATGGTTGGACATAAATTAGGAGAGTTCGCCCCAACACGTAAGTTTGGCGGCCACGGTGACGACAAAAAGAAAAAATAAGACCAGAAAGGATGGTATAGATGGAAGCTAAAGCAATCGCCAAAGGCGTTAGAATTGCCCCTCGTAAAGCTCGTTTAGTAATCGACTTAGTTCGTGGTAAAGACGTAGCTGAGGCTGATGCAATATTAGCAAACCTAAATAAAGAAGCTTCAAGAGTAATTCGTAAAGTTTTATTATCGGCAGTAGCAAACGCTGAAAATAATTTAGAATTAGACAAAGAAAATCTTTATGTTAAAGAAGCTTATATCAACGAAGGAAGAACTTTAAAAAGAGGAAGAGCTGGCGCTAAAGGAAGACCAGATCCTATTTTAAAAAGATCAAGCCACATTACAATCGTGGTAAGTGAGAAAAATTAAGCAAAGGAGGTAAACTGATGGGTCAAAAAGTTAGTCCAGTCGGACTTAGAATCGGAATCAACAAGACTTGGGAATCAAATTGGTATGCCGAAGGTAAAGACTACGCAAAAAACCTAAACAATGATTACCAAATCCGTAAATACTTAGAAAAGAAATTATCTGGCGCAGCAGTTTCAAATATTCTTATTGAAAGAACTGCCGGAAAAACCGAAGTAATCATCAACACAGCAAAACCTGGAGTTGTTATCGGTCACGGCGGAGATGAAATTGAAAAATTAAGAAAAGCATTGGAAAAATTAGTCAAAGAAGACATTCACATTTCCATTAAAGAAATTAAAAACCCTAATATGGTAGCGGCACTAGTTGCTGAGAATATTGCTCATCAAATTGAAAATCGTGTATCATTTAGAGTGGCTCAAAAGAAAGCTATTAGAAATGTAATGAAATCAGGAGCAAAAGGAATTAAGACTTTAGTATCTGGACGTTTAAACGGTGTAGAAATCGCAAGAAGTGAAGGATATACTGAAGGAACAATTCCGCTTCATACTTTACGTGCAGACGTTGATTATGCAGCTAAAGAAGCTAATACAACTTACGGAAAAATCGGCGTAAAAGTATGGATTTATAAAGGAGAAATCCTTCCTGAAAAGAAAAATAAGGGAGGTAATAAAAATGGCAGTCATTCCAAAGAGAACTAAATATCGTCGTCCACATCGTTTAAGATACGAAGGAAAAGCCAAAGGAAATACTGAAGTCCATTTTGGAGAATACGGTTTAAAAGCCCAAGAAGGTGCCTGGATTACCCAAAGACAAATCGAAGCTGCTCGTGTAGCTATGACTCGTTACATGAAACGTGGAGGAAAAGTATGGATTAATATTTTCCCGCATTTGTCATTAACTAAAAAACCTCTTGAAACTCGTCAAGGTAAAGGTAAAGGTAATCCGGAAGAATGGGTTGCTGTCGTAAAAGAAGGTAAAGTTATGTTTGAAGTAGCTGGAGTTAGCGAAGAAGTAGCTAGAGAAGCATTACGTTTAGCTATGCATAAACTACCAATTAAGTGTAAGTTTGTTAAAAAAGAAAGTGGTGAGGTAAATGAAAAGTAATGAACTAAGAGAACTTAGTGATGAAGAATTAAAAACAAAAATTGCTGAGTGCAAAGAAGAATTATTCAATTTACGTTTCAGCCAAGCTACTGGTAGTCTTGAAAAACCAGCTAGAATAAAAGAACTTAGAAAGGCTGTCGCACGTATGAAAACTATCTTACGTGAACGCGAATTGCAAGACTAGGAGGAAATTATGGAAACAAAAAGACAAGAATTAATTGGTAAAGTTACTAGTGCTAGTAACAACAAAACTATCACAGTATTAGTAGAAACTTACACAAAAGATAAACTTTACGGAAAAAGAGCCAAATACTCTAAAAAATACGCTGTACATGATGAAAAAAATGAAGCCAAAGTTGGCGATACAGTAAAAATCGCAGAGACTAGACCACTATCAAAAACTAAACACTATCGTTTAGTAGAAATAGTAGAAAAAGCAGTTATTTTATAACTGGAATAAAGGAGGATTAATATGATTCAACCAGAAAGCCGTTTAAAGGTAGCTGACAACTCTGGTGCTCGCGAAGTATTAGTAATTGGAGTATTAGGTGGCAGCAAAGTAAAAACCGGTAACATTGGAGATATAGTAGTTGCAACCGTAAAAAAAGCAACACCAAATTCAACAGTTAGCAAAGGAAAAGTTGTTAAAGCTGTTATCGTTAGAACAAAACAAGGTCTAAGAAGAGAAGATGGGTCATATATCAAATTTGATGATAATGCTTGTATTATTATTAAAGATGATAAATCACCAGTCGGAACTCGTGTTTTTGGACCAGTAGCACGTGAATTACGTGACAAAGACTTTATGAAAATAGTATCACTTGCAAAAGAAGTGTTATAATCGTTTGGAGGAATAATATGAAATTAAAACAAGGAGATAAAGTAGTTGTCATTGCTGGTAAAGATAAAGGCAAAGAAGGCAAAATTTTAAAAACCTTTAAAGCTGATGATAAAGTCATCGTTGAAGGTGTTAATATCGCCCATAAGCATATTAAACCAAACGGTGGAGAAGCAGGACAAATTATCGAAGTTGAAAGACCACTTCACGTATCAAACGTTATGATAATTGATCCTAAAACTAAAAAAGGAACTAGAATAGGACACACTACTACAAAAGATGGTAAGAAAATTAGAGTGTCAAGAAAATCAAATGAAAAACTTGACTAAACCTGAAAGGAGGGTATACATGAACCGCCTACAAGAAAAATATAGTAAAGAAATCGTACCTAGTTTAAGAGAAAAATACGGATATAAAAGTGTAATGGAAACCCCAAAATTAGAAAAAATTGTTGTAAATATGGGTGTTGGTGATGCTACTGGAAATTCTAAATTATTAGACGCTGCTTTAGAAGACTTAAAAGCTATTACTGGACAAAAACCTGTAGTAACTAAAGCTAAAAAAGCCATCGCTGGTTTTAAAGTACGTGCTGGTCAACCAATCGGTTGCAAAGTTACTTTAAGAGGCGAAAATATGTATAATTTTTTAGATAAATTAATCAGTATCACCTTACCTCGTGTAAGAGATTTTAGAGGAATTAGTCCAAAATCATTTGACGGTCGAGGCAACTACACTTTAGGACTTACCGAACAATTAATTTTCTCAGAAATAGAATATGATAATGTTGTTAAAGTACGTGGAATGGACATTGTATTTGTTACAACAGCTAACACTAATGAAGAAGCATTAGATTTACTAAAAGGTTTCGGCATGCCATTCAAAAAATAATAAATTTAGGAGGAAAATATGGCTAGAAAAAGTATGATCGTAAAAGCTAACAGAAAGCCAAAGTACAAAGTTCGTGCTTATACACGTTGTCAAATATGTGGTAGACCACATTCAGTACTTAGAAAATATGGAATTTGCCGTATTTGCTTTAGGGAGTTAGCTTATAAAGGACAAATACCAGGAGTTAAAAAATCAAGCTGGTAAAGTGAAGGGAGGATATAGATGGTAACAGATCCAATCGCTGATATGCTTACGAGAATTCGTAATGCCAATCAAATGCGATATACAGAAGTTGAAGTACCCGCTTCAAAAATCAAAGAAGAAATCGCAAGGATTTTAAAAGAAGAAGGTTACATTAGTGGTTACAAAATCCAAAAAGGTGACGTTCAAAATACGATTGTTTTAAATTTAAAATATGAAGGTAAAAAACAAAGAGTAATTACTGGCCTTAAAAGAATTAGTAAGCCAGGATTAAGAGTTTACGCTAAAGCAGACGAAGTACCACAAGTCTTAAACGGTTTAGGTATTGCCATTATTTCAACATCAGAAGGAATAATGACTGGTAAAGATGCTAGAGCCAAAAAACTAGGTGGCGAAGTTTTAGCTTACGTTTGGTAGAAAGGAAAGGAATCGAATATGAGTAGAATTGGAAACAGAATACTTGAAATACCTGAAAATGTTACAGTTACTACTAGTGGTAATGTTGTTACCGTTAAAGGTCCAAAAGGAGAACTTTCTACTGAAGTAAACAAAAATATTACCGTAAAAGTAGAAGGAAATGAAATTAAAGTCGAAAGAAAAAGCGACGAATATAAAAATTTCCATGGGACAGCTAACGCTAATATCGCTAACATGATTACTGGTGTAACCAAAGGGTTTGAAAAAGCCTTAGAAACAGTTGGTGTCGGATATCGTTTCAATGTTAAAGGAAAAGAATTAGTTGTAACAGCTGGATACTCACATCCAATTAATGTCGAAATTCCAGAAGGTATAACATTAGAATGTCCAAGTAATACTGAGCTTGTTGTCAAAGGAATTGACAAAAGATTAGTTGGTGAATTTGCCGCTAACGTTAGAAAAATTAGAAAACCAGAACCATACAAAGGAAAAGGTATTCGTTATAAAGACGAACAAATTATCCGTAAAGTTGGTAAAAAAGCTGCTTAATTTTAAAGTAAAGGAGAAGATATTATGATAAAAAAAGTAAATCGTAATGAGGTACGCCAAGCTAGACACGCTAGAGTTAGAAATAAAGTATCTGGTACTAAAGAAACTCCTAGATTAAACGTGTTTAGATCTAATAGCAATATCTTCGCTCAAATTATCGATGATAGTGAAGGTAAAACTTTAGTAAGTGCTTCTTCAATAGATAAAGAACTTTCCCTAGAAAATGGCGGAAACGTAGAAGCAGCTGCCAAAGTCGGAGAGTTAATTGCTAAAAGAGCCAAAGAAGCTAAAATTACAAAAGTAGTATTCGATAGAGGCGGATACTTATATCACGGTCGCATTAAAGCATTGGCAGATGCTGCTCGCGAAAACGGATTAGAATTCTAAAGGAGGGAAAACAAGTGGAAACTAGAAGAAGAGAACCTCGTCCAAAATTATATGATGAAGAAGTTATCAATATTGGACGTGTTACCAAAGTAACCAAAGGTGGACGTCAATTACGTTTTGCCGCTACCGTTGTTGTTGGTGACAGAAAAGGTAAAGTTGGTATCGGTTCAGGAAAAGCAGCCGAAGTACCAGATGCAATTAAAAAAGCTGTAGCCGCAGCTACTAAAAACATCACAAGAGTAGCCATCGTTGATAAGCACACTATTCCACATGAAGCCATTGGTACTCGCGGAGCCAGCAAGGTTATGCTTAAACCAGCCTCTAAAGGTACCGGAGTAAAAGCCGGCGGACCAGTTCGTGCTGTCTTAGAATTAGCCGGTGTTAAAGATATCTTATCAAAATCATTAGGTTCAAATACAAAAGTAAATATGGCATATGCTACTTTAGACGCTTTAAAACAACAAAAAACAGTTGAAGAAGTTGCTAAATTACGTGGTAAAAAAGTGGAGGAGATTTTATAATGAAATTAAATAATGTTAAACCAAATCCATATGCTACTAAAAATAGAAAAAGAGTTGGCCGTGGACCAGGAAGTGGTACTGGAAAAACTGCTGGCCGTGGGGAAAACGGACAAAACTCAAGAAGTGGTGGCGGAGTAAGAATCGGTTTTGAAGGTGGGCAAACACCATTATTCAGAAGACTTCCAAAACGTGGATTCACAAACGCTAGATTCAAAAAAGTATATGCTGTAATTAACCTAGATGATTTAAATAAATTTGAAGATGGAGCCGAAGTATCTCCAGAAATCTTAAAAGATATGGGAATAGTAAAAAATACATTAGATGGAGTAAAAATCTTAGGCGATGGAAAATTAGACAAAAAATTAACTGTTAAAGCTAATAAATTTTCTAAAACCGCTAAAGAACAAATAGAAAAAATAGGTGGAAAAGCAGAGGTGATCTAATTGTTTAAGATAATTAAGCAAATTTTCAGCCCAGCCAACAAAGATTTGCGTAAAAAAATTTATTTCACCTTAGCATGCTTATTTCTATTCAAACTAGGAACCGCTATTGTTGTTCCTGGAGTAGATAACGAAAACTTAGACGTTGGATTCTTACAATTATTAGATATGATGGGTGGCGGAGCCATGACTAACTTCTCAATCTTTGCATTAGGAGTTATGCCATATATCACCGCATCTATCGTTATGCAGCTACTCCAAATGGATATTATTCCATATTTCTCAGAACTATCTAAACAAGGGCAAACTGGAAGAAATAAAATTAATCAAATAACGAGAATTTTAGGTATTATTTTAGCCTTTATTCAAGGTTATTTATTCTCATTTACTTTTATGCCAAATGGCGAAGTAATTGATTACTTAGAAATATCTTTAGTCTTAACTGCTGGTACTGCTTTCCTACTTTGGGTTGGCGACCGTATTACGACTAAAGGTGTTGGTAATGGTATATCAATGATTATTATGGCTGGTATTCTAGCTACTACCCCATACATGTTTACCGAAGCATGGGGAACCTTAGTTGATACCACCACTACCCAAACAACTTTCTTAGGTGTTATTAGTTTTATTATCTTTATCTTAGTCTATGTTGCTATAGTTCTCGGCGTATTATACGTTCAATTAGCTGAAAGAAGAATCCCCGTTCAATATGCGAATAAAACCGCAAGTAGTTTAGGTGGCAATCAAACCTATATGCCATTTAAACTAAATTCCGCTGGTGTTATTCCCGTTATCTTCGCTTCTGCCTTAATTTCCGTACCAGCATTAATTGCTCAGTTCGCTCAAAATGATGGTTGGATGGCCTTTGTTAATAAATGGCTAAGTCTTTCATCAGTAACTGGCTTTATCCTATTTATGTTATTCATCATTGCTTTCTCATACTTCTATACGTTTATTATGATTAAACCAAAAGAACTATCCGAAAGATTACAAAAAAATGGTGGATATATTCCCGGAGTTAGACCAGGAGAAGAAACTGAAAAATATGTTAGTAAAGTATTAATTAGAATAACTGTTGTTGGTTCAATTTTCTTAGCTGTTGTAGCCGGCTTACCATACATCTTTGGTGCCATTTCAACCTTACCGACCAGTGTGTCATTAGGCGGAACTGGATTAATCATCGTTGTTGGTGTTGTTCTAGAATGCTATAAACAAATTGAAAGTAATTTAATCAGTCGCAGTTATAGTAGGAGAAGCAGACATTAATGAATATCACTTTAATTGCCCCGCCTGCTGCAGGTAAGGGAACACAAGCAAAAAAAATAAGTAAGGAATATGGTATTCCTCATATTTCCACAGGTGATTTATTAAGAAAAATTAATGATGAAAATCTTCATCAAAGTTTAAAAAAGGGTCAGTTTGCGAGTGATGAATTAGTCACCAATCTTTTAAAAGAAAGATTAAAGCAAACTGACTGCCAAAACGGCTTTGTTTTAGATGGCTATCCAAGAAATTTAAAACAAGCTAAAATGTATAATCAAATATTAGCAGAATTAAATATTCCATTAGGTTATATTATTGTTTTAGACTTAGATAAAGAAATTGCTAAAAAAAGAATAATTGGTCGCAAAGTTTGTCCAAATTGTGGAGCTGTTTTCAATGATTTACTAGAAGATAGTAAACCTAAACAAAAAGATGTTTGTGATAACTGTCAAAATACTCTTGTTAAA
The DNA here is from genome assembly GCA_944358495.1 of uncultured Bacilli bacterium. Lineage (GTDB taxonomy): Bacteria > Bacillota_I > Bacilli_A > RF39 > UBA660 > Coprosoma. Next base: position 3,063 of record CALVRF010000028.1, on the reverse strand, counting down.
AGAGAAGATGACAATGAAAACACTTTTGAAACAAGATTTCAAATATATATGAAACAAACTGAACCAATTATCAATTACTATGAGCAAAATCACCAAGTCTATCATGTTAATAGTGGAATTAATTCCGATTATACATTTAATGAAATAAAAAAAATAATAGGAGGCCTTTATGATCAGCATTAAGACTCCAAGAGAAATCGAATTATTAAGAGTAGCTGGGGAAATAACCGGTAGTACACATAATTACTTAAAACCTTTTATTAAACCAGGTATTACAACAAAACAGTTAGATAAATTAGCCTACGATTATATTATTAAACGTGGTGCTACCCCTTCATTTAAAGGTTATGATGGATTTCCCGGAACAATTTGTACTTCGATTAATGAAGAAGTTGTTCACGGTATCCCGAGTAATCGCAAATTAAAAGAAGGCGATATTATTTCTATTGATATCGGAGCTTGTTATAAAGGCTACCACGGCGATTCCGCTTGGACATATCCAGTAGGAAAAATATCTAAAGAAAAAGAGTATTTACTAAAACATACTGAAAAATCCCTATTTGAAGGCTTATCAGTTATTAAGGATGGTATTCATGTTGGTGATATCGGTAATGCTGTTAGTACATACGCAGAACAATATAACCTAGGTGTGGTTCGTGAATTAGTTGGCCATGGTGTTGGTACTGACGTTCATGAAGAACCAGATGTCCCTAATTATGGCAAACCGCATACTGGACCATTATTAAAAGAAGGCATGGTTATTGCTGTTGAACCAATGCTTAATCTAGGTTCTAGACATGTATTCATCTTAGATGACGATTGGACAATAGTTACGGCTGATGATAAACCATCCGCTCATTTTGAACACACTGTCCTAATTACTAAAGATGGATACGAAATACTAACCAGGAGGTGATAATATGGCGAAACCAACAAATAATAAGAAAAATAAAGCACCCCAAGAAAAAAAGCCAAAACAAGACGTTATCGAGGTTGAGGGATTAGTAACAGAAGTTCTTCCCGGTGGAGAATTCTTAATCACCCTTGAAAACAAGCATGTTATTAAAGCTCGCGTTTCTGGTAAAATGCGTTTACATCACATCCGTATTTTACAAGGTGACAAAGTAACAGTAGAATTATCACCTTATGACTTAACACGCGGGCGTATAACCTATAGAAAGTAGGAGGTATATATATGAAAGTAAGACCGTCAGTTAAAAAGATGTGTGATGATTGTAAAATAATTAGAAGACATGGAAAAATCTATGTAATTTGTAAAAATCCAAAACATAAACAAAGACAAGGTTAATAGGAGGTGTTAAAGTGGCACGTATAAAAGGTGTAGATGTACCTAACAATAAAAGAATTGAAATCGCATTAACTTATATTTACGGTATCGGAAGAAGTTTATCAAATCAAATTTTAAAAGATGCTAAAGTAAATATCAATAAAAAAGCCGGCGATTTAACTAACGAAGAATTAGCTGCTATTCGTGACGAAGTTAACAAATATACAACCGAAGGTGACTTACGTCGTGAAGTAAATATGAACATTAAAACAAAGATGGAAATCAATTCTTATCAAGGTACCCGTCATAAGAAAGGCTTACCAGTAAGAGGACAAAGAACTAATAGAAACGCTCGTACTCGTAAAGGTAAACCAGTAACAATCGCTAATAAGAAAAAATAATAGACGAGAAGGAGGTTATTATACATGGCTTATAAAGCAAGAAAACGTAAAGTTAAAAAGAATGTACCAGAAGGAAAAGCCTTTATTCATTCAACCTTTAATAATACTATCGTAACCCTTACTGATAAAGAAGGTAATGCAATTAGTTGGGCCTCAGCTGGGACATTAGGATTTAAAGGTAGTAAAAAATCTACTCCATTCGCTGCTGGTATGGCTGCAGAAGCAGCAGGAAAAGCCGCTTATGAAATGGGCATGAGAAAAGTTGAAGTATATGCCAAAGGATTAGGTTCAGGTCGTGAAACTGCCATTCGTTCATTACAAACTGCGGGATTAGAAATTACATCAATTTCCGATACAACGCCAATTCCACATAATGGATGTCGTCCACCAAAACGACCACGCGGATAAAAGGAAAGGAGCCCTTTATGAATTTTGAAAAACCAGAATATAAAATAACTGAATATATCGAAAGTAATAATTATGGAAAATTCGAATTAGAACCTTTAGAAAGAGGATTCGGAACTACTATCGGTAATGCTTTAAGACGTGTAATGTTATCAAGCATGCCAGGAAGTGCTATCGTTGGTGTTAAAATCGATGGTGTTATGCACGAGTTCCAAACAATGGACGGAGTCGTTGAAGATGTAACTGCTATTATCTTAAACCTAAAAGGAGTTGTCATTAAAAACCATTCCGATGAAATTAAAACCGCAAAATTATCAGTTCACGAAGAAAGAGAAGTAACAGCTGCTGATATCCAGTGTGACCCTGATGTGGAAATTATCAATAAAGACAAATTAATTGCTACTTTATCTAAAGGTGGTAAATTAGATATGGAACTTATTATTGCTAATGGTCGCGGTGTTTCACTCGCCCCTGACAATAAAAAGTATTTTGAAAATAGAGGTATTGGTTATATTCCAGTTGATGCTCTTTATTCACCGATTGAAAGAATTAACTTCTATGTTGATAATGCCCGTGTGGGACAAGACGCTTCATACGATAAGTTAACAATGGAAGTTGAAACTAATGGTTCAATTAGACCAGAAGAAGCTATGGCTTTAGGTGCTAAAATATTAATTGAACACTTAAATATTGTTACGAACTTAAGTGAAATTGCTGACACTACCGGTATTATGAATGCCAAACAAGAAGACAGCAAACTTAAAAAGTTAGAAACTTCAATCGATGACTTAGATTTCTCAGTTAGAGCATATAACTGCCTTAAGAGAGCCAATATTAATACATTAGGAGATCTAACCGAAAAATCAGAATTAGAAATGATGAAAATACGTAATTTAGGTAAAAAATCTTTAAAAGAAGTTATGGATAAAATTAAAGATATGGGACTTAAATTCCGCGATGAAGATTAAT
>CALVRF010000027.1 GCA_944358495.1 uncultured Bacilli bacterium | reverse complement strand
ATCTATATCTGCGATTTGTTCTATTATTTTTGCTGATGATATATCTTCGTATTGTAATCCGTCACTTTGTTTCTTAATTCTAACTTTAGGCAAGATTCTACAATCTAACTTTTGTTGCAACTCATCTAATGTCTTATCATAATCCGCCCCCATTCTATCCATTTTATTAATAAATATTAAAGTAGGTACTTTCCTTTGTCGTAAAATATTCCAAATTACCTGTGTTTGCGGTTCAACACCTTCAACTCCAGATACTACTAAAATTGCGCCATCTAACACACTAATTGCTCTTTCAACCTCTGCCGAAAAATCAACATGACCCGGTGTGTCAATTAATTGTATTAACTTGTCACCCAAAGGGATAGTAACAATAGATGATTTTACAGAAATCCCTCGTTCTTGTTCAACTTTTAAATTATCAGTTGTAGTATCCCCGTGGTCAACCCTACCTGTACTTTTTTTTACATTAGTATGTACTAAAAGTTGTTCCGTTATCGTTGTTTTCCCAGCATTAGCATGAGCAAAAACACCGAGTGTCATTATTTGTTTTTCCATAATGCACCTCCTATTTCAAACTTTCCATTTCGTTTTCTACATTTACATAATTATGTAAAAATAATTTTTTTTCTATAAATTTTTGCTGTATATTATAACACATTTCTTCTATTTTCTTTACATTAAATTCATCAATTTTACCACTATATGAAGAATCTTTAATTATATAGTAATTATCATCGACTATGTCTATCCATACAGGGAAAATCGGAATTTCATTTATATAACAATTAACGAAATCATAATTACTCATTAAACTCGGTCTAAATTGTATATGATACTTTGTATCTTCGTATAATTTTGGCAATAATTTTAATACTTTATAATCGAATTCATCATCATTAGTCAGATTATTTATAACTGCATTACCTTGATTAACAACAGTTGTTAAATTAACACATCTAATGTTTAAATGATTTAATAATAGTGATGGTAGAAAATCTAATTTTTGAATATTAACATCATTTAAACTTATTTGTAAAGTAGTCCAAATATCTTTCTCTTTTAAAATATCTAAAACCTCCATCACTTTATCAAAAGACCGATTATTACCTCGTATATAATTGTGAGTCTCCTTATCACCATCTAAACTAATATTAACTTGATCTATATACTCTAAACATTGATTGTCAAATGCGAGTCCATTTGTAAATATAATATTTTTAATACCAATAGATTTTGAATATTCTAATATTTCTTTTATATATTTAAATGTGAAAATTTCACCACCTGTAAACATAATTTCCATAATTCCTTGTTGTTTTAACATATCAATAACCTTTTTGGTTCTTGCATATATTTCATCATCATTTAATTGTTTTTGGTGCAACAAATCCATATAACAATGTCTACAATTCAAATTACACTTATGAGTGATAATAATATTGGCTCTTTTAATCATAAACATAGCTCCTTTTCAATGTATTTATCTACAGGAAATAGTGGATAAGGATAGTGTAAAATATATTTTACGAATACTCTTTTTTCAATATCTTTTAAGAAATTATACTGTACACTATTAAAATAATTTTCTAATATTGATTTTAATTGCCCTTCGTTAGATAACTTTCCAATAATAATTTTTGTATTTTTAATTCCATGAGGATAAATATCACCATTTTGATCTATATATATAACACGTGGGAGTTGGCTAATTTTCTTACCACACTTCCAACCATCGCATAAATAAGCATTACAAGGATGTTCTTTAATTAATGCTATTGGTATAAGAAAACCTCCAAGAAAAATATCTAAATTTTGATTGTTGTCATATAATTTTATCAGTAAGTCATTAAAGCCTTTTATATATTCAGTATTAATTACTGGTTCTACAATTATATTTATATTGCTATGCAGACATCTTGTTATTTTTTTGATATTATTTTTTGTTAAAGAAATCAAATTATAAACATTATCATTTCTAAATGTTTTACTTGATGTATTTATCAAAACAACATTTGAAAAATCTATCTTTGGAATTTCTTTTAAGTTCACTCTTATCATCAACAAAAATGAACACTTGCTAAAATCAATAATTTCATTAATAACGTTAATAACATCATTAATATCAATATATTTTATTATGATTGTAACTCTTTTAAAATTTAATTCATTCATTTCGTCAAAATGATTTACTAAAAATCGTTTTAATTTTCTTAAAGATTGAAATTCAACTTCTAAAGAAGCATTTTCCATATCTAAATATTTCATATTATACACCTACAGTTCACAATTCGGAATTTGTTCAGTTAATGGAATTTGTTCTGAAAAGTTCATTGCCAAACAGCCAGTATTACAATTCTTATATCTACAACTTTTACATTTGTTCTTTGTTTTTCTACTAATTTTATTAAATTCTTTTACAGCAGAAGAATGCCATATTTCATCAAAATTATTAGTCAAAATATTTCCCATTTTAAACTGTTTATATTTCATTAAATCGCACGGATAACAATCTCCGTTTTGATCTATATTAATTCGAGTTTTCCCACCATTACATTTTAAAATACTAATCTTTTCTGATAATTCTTCATTAAAATCAACATTTCTATACAAATATTTAAAAAATCTAAAGTCATCCAAACCTAAAGCAAATTTTTCAAATTTAGTATTCTTTTGATTTTTTTGAATATATAAAACTTGATCTAATAATGGTTCATCTATAATTACTTTATCAATTCTATTTCCTCTACCAAATGGTAGCACTAAGTAAATTCCAAATGATGTGGCGCCTTTATTTTGTACTAGATTATACATATCTACTATTTGCTCTTTATTAGAATTTACTACCACCATTTGAACCCGATAATTCCATCCATATTTTTTACAATTCTCCATAGAAGTTATTGCATTAATATAACTTCCTTTTCCCCTTATTCTATCATTTTTTTCTTCATCTGGACTATCTAAACTTATTTTTATCCTTATTAAATCTTTATTACAGCCAGAAATACTTTCAAAAAAATCTCTACTAAATCCAGTTCCATTTGAAACAATTTCAACAAATATTCCTGCATTTGATAACAAATTAATTACTTTAGAAATTTGTTTCACAATCATTGGCTCACCGCCTCTGATGGAAACATATTTTATTCCCCAAGCAATAATTTTTTTTGCAATTTTTTCTGCTTCTGGTTCATCAATTAATCCTTTATGACACTTTGCCGAAGCACTACAAAAGACACAGTTTAAATTACAATAATTTGTAATATCCCAAGTCGCATATAATGGATTTTCTAGTTGAATAATACCATCATCTAAATATTTACTATGAATATATTTAATAAAAGTATCTGGCATATAATCTATTTCATTCTGTGAACATAAACTAACATATTCCTTATACTTTGCAAGTACTTCTTTTTTCAAAAAAATCACACTCCTCAAACAACTCTAATATTTCTTTTGCTCTTTCTTCGTCGGTAGTTTTTAACAATTCTTCTAATAATTCCGTTCCTACAGTATCTAACTCTGTAATTTCATTAGTACTACAATTTAGAATATAAGTAATTTTTTGTATTGTAGATATATAATAAATAAAATTACTCTTAAAATTATACATTTACATCACCTTTCATTATTGTGCAATAAACATCATCAATCCCCATTATATTATTGTGCAGTTTTAATGCTCTTGCTCTGCAACCACCCTTACAATTTTTACATTTATTACTTTTTTGTGAACAAGATAATTGTCCAAACTTTTCATTCATTTTTTCCCAAACATTATATAAATTTGATTGTTTTATATTTCCAATCTTATATTTATCATCAATTAAACTCGGACAAATATAAATATTCCCATCCGATTTAATATATATAAAACGATTTCCAATTCCACAATGTTTGAAATTCATTTCCTTATTTATATTATTGTTATATTTACTAAATATAGTTCTAATCATCTTAGCAGATGTATTTATATTTTCGTTTAATGTCATCGCTCTTCCTTCGTTAGTAATAACATCTAATACAAATGGTAATTTTAAGCTTTTTAAAAAGGTTACCATTTCATCTATATAATCAATATTATGATTTCCAATCATTGTATTAATTGACAATTCTATTTTTGATTTTTTTAATTTTTTGATATTTTTCATAGTTTTATCAAAACAACCATTGCATCCTCTAAAATCATCGTGAATATTTTTATAGCAAGAATCAATACTTGTTATAATTTTTTTTACACAATATTTGTTAAATATTTCAAAATGAGTATCATTAAACACAGTTAAATTTGTAAAAATAGAAACTAGCATTCCTGCATCATATAATTTTGATAACACTTTTTCTAGATTAGAATATAATAATGGTTCTCCACCAGTAATATCAAATTCATATACTCCTAGCTTTGTAGCTTCATTTATAATTGTATCGATAGTTTCAACATCAATAAAATTATTATTTTTATTAGCAAAACCTCCATAACAATGTTTACAGTTTAAGTTACATTTGTCAGTTATCTCCATAAAGATTCTAGCGCTATTCATTTTATCAAGAAGTTTTATATTTGAAATAAACTTTTCTTTACTTTCAGTTAAAATTTTCATTGATACTAAATTTTTTATAATTTCCTCACCATATATAAGGATTGCTTGGTTGTAAGGAATTTTATGTTTATGAATATCATTTATTAACTCAAACATCTCTTCATTAATTTCATATTTAATGTGATTTTTTCTATCATATATAAATAGAATTCCTTCAAAACGATTATTAACCATTATACAATCATTAGATAATTTCATATTTTACCTCCATATAAAATAAGAAGCACATATTTTGTGCTTCTAGAAGTTTGGTATCTATGCTGAACAATGACATGAAGCAACTGCCATGAATTGCTTTGAATCACATTTTACTTTTGTAATAGTTGGTTTAACTACCTTTTTCCCTTTCATATTTACCATCCTTTCTTAATTTATATAAAATTTTCAAACGAAAATTTTATACCTCACACAACAAAGCATCTTTAAAATGTTAAAAATTTCCAGTTGTTGTCGATTATTATATACCCATATCATTTAAAAATCAATACCTTTTTACCAAAAAATCGGGAAATTATACTTTTTTTATTAATGATTTCAAAATTTCATAAATTACATTTACTACCATTGAATTTCCAGCCTGTTTATATAATTGATACTCTGAAACTACATTTGCAGCCAATAAAAAATCATGATCTGAAAAACCCATTAATCGCCATGCTTCTTTAGGTGTTATTTTTCTTATTCTCATAATTATTCCTCCTCTACTACTATTTTGCAATTATTAGCTGTATTACTAGCTGTTAATGTTGGTGCCATTCCCATTGAAGAAAAAAGTCTTGATGATTGATTAAAGTTATCATTCAAGTTCTTGCCACAAACCCCACCATTTAAATATTTTGAATAATTTACTTTATACTTAATGTTGTTATTTTTAATATCAGAAAAAATTCTATTACCTTTTTCATCGATAATAAATGAAAAATCAGTCAGATAATATTTTTCGTCTACTGTTTTTTCTAAAAAATTCTTTAAGCATTGCTTATTAGTCATTTCCTTGGGAAAAATAAATCTCTTGCAGTCGTTTAAAATTGCCACTAAAAAATACCTCTTTCTTGATTGAGGTATTCCATAGTCAGCTGCACATAAAATATCATCATATAATGTATAACCAATTTCTTCTAAATCTTTTTTAAATAAATTCAAAGTGTCTTTAAATTTGTTACTAGTAATCATAGACACGTTTTCAAAAATAACATATTTAGGTTTTTCTTTAATTTCCCTAAGTAATCTAATCATCTCCCAACCTAAACTTGATCTAGTAGCACTTTTAAAATCAAATCCTCTCATCTTTCCAGCTGCGGATATGTCTTGACATGGGAAACCTCCTATCCACAAATCACAATATGGTAAATTATTACCTCTTATTGATTTTATATCTCCCAAATTTAAATCATTATTTATATTATGTATAGCACAATAACTCCTTATTGCATATTTATCTATTTCTGAAAAAAATTCTAACTTATAATCTTTTATATATCCTTCTTTTTTTAAGAGTTCAAGTGCCTTTTCTGGTGCACCTATACCAGAAAAAAATGTTCCTACTTTTATTATGTTATTATTCATTATTTAATCCCCCTTTTTTTATTCATATAAATAAAAAAATATAGAATTAATTTCATTCTATATTTTTAAAATTGTTTTTTATCTTTATGACTTATCCCTTATTTTTCATACTTTACATATTGTATCAAACCCTCTGGAACATTGTGTAAGATAATAGCCAGCATCGCAAATATACCTAGTTTATATAGTTTATTATTGTTTTCTGGGATTATTTTATCAATAGTTTGGGTTATAACAATCCCAATTATAATAATCAAAAAAGCTAAAATAAAAGCTTTATTTTTAGAATTGTCTACCATGAGTAAGCTTAGACTTTCTGGAATTAAGTCACTAATAGATACACAAAGCATTACGCCTGCCGCAAAAGATAAAGAGATTTTAATTAAATTGTTTTTTGAAGCTTTAATATATATAGCAAAATACCCTATTAAAGTAGAAAGTCCAGCAATTAAAGTCATTAAAAATGCCAGCATATTCCCTCACCTATTTAACTATATTTAAAACTACAAAAAGAATGACAACCATATATAGAACTAATCTCAAAAGAAAAACGGCTAAAATAGTCGCTTTTATGCTTTTATATCGTTAGTCGCACTCCATTTATTATAAATATATTAATAGTTATTCATTCATTTCTCTAACAATCCATTTCATAATAACTTTCACAACATAATCTATTTCCTTTTTTGTCAAAGCCTTACCAAGGGGGATTTTGTGCCACTTATATAGACAAGAACGACAACAAGTAGCTGTAGCGTGCTGGGCAATAAATACTGGATGGCCATGCATCGGAGTCTGTTTCCCGTCGTTAGGTATGAAATGTGGAGCTAGCCGCTTATTAATAAAATCATAAGCATGACTAGTAATAGTCACTAAACCTTTTTGCCTCACATAATCCTTATCTTTTTTACTTAAATGAAAACTACTGCGAAACTTAGATTTTGCCAATCTATTAAAAAGATTATCCATTTTTACATAAATAAGCTAACTAATTCAATAATTAGACCGCTTACTACTCCTATTAAATATAATAAAGCTACAATTTTAAAGTTTTCCTTTAAGTTTTTATTACTCTTAAATAAAATTAGTAGCGCCACTCCAGTGCCAGTTAATAAGCCCGATATGGCTGGTGCTAAAGCAATTACACCGTTTAAATACAACTCGGTAATCACCACACTAGCCGCACAGTTTGGTATTAAACCAATTAAACTCGTAACAAAAGGCGTAAACCATGTATTTTCATTTACTAAATCTTTAAGGAAGTCCTCTCCTAAATAATGTAAAATCGTGTTTAAAATAAAAGTAATAATGAAAATAAATAACAAAGTTTTTAAAGTATGAATAATACTCGATTTTAAAATACCATGTTCACAGTCACAGTGTTCGTGCTGGCAAATATGATAATTAGCTTTCGTTTCCTTCGGCCTTATAAAAAAATCAATTACAAATCCGGCAATCATGCCAATAATTAATTTAATTCCCAAAATTTGTAAAATAATTTCAATTTCGGCTCCTTCAGCTAAAAGTATTGGTAGCATTTCATCACTAGTTGATAAATAAACGGCAATTAAAGTTCCTAAACTAATTATTCTAGTGATATATAAGTTAGTTGCAATCGCCGAAAAGCCACATTGCGGAAAAATTCCCAAAATAGCCCCAATAATTGGTCCATATTTTCCCGATTTTTCAATATATTTTTTACTTTTTTCGCTAAGTTTATGTTCAGTAAACTCAATAATCAAAAAAGCTATGAATAAAAAAGGCAGTAGTTTCAAACTATCAATAACTGTATCCATAATTACATCCTGCATAATATCCCTACTTTCTTAAAGATCTAACTAAATCTTTGTCTTTTTTACTAACACGGTACGAATCACATATTTTACTTATTGTTTTATTTAAAGTAAATTTGTCTAAACGACAGTTTTTTAAATATTCCAAAGTTCTTTGTGGATATTTAACATAACAAATCGATAATAACCAAGCAATAGCCATATTCACATAATAGTGTATACTATTTATTCTATCACAAGTATTATATATTGTATTTAAATTTTCTTCTTTTATATAATAGCCTAATAATAAAGTAAGACCAAAGCGAATTTCCCACGGATTAGCCGACTTGGTATATCGTAAAACCTTATCAATACTAATATGTTCAAAAGCTTTTAAATTAGCCGCTGTTAAATCGTTAGTTGCCCAATTATTAATATATGGAATAAAGTCATCAATTAACATTAAAAGCTTATCTTCTGGCACTTTAATAAAGCCTAACACCAAACCATGTAAAACAGTTTCTTCGTAAGTTTCATGAGTATTATATTTAATAAACCCTAAATAATCATTTTTACTAATATTTTTGGCTATTTTTTTAAGTAAAGGTGTTCTAAGACCAATAGTTTTTATTTTATCATCCTTTAATAATTTTTGATGAAAACTTTGATAGCCCTCATCTTTTTGGTTATATAAATCTTTCATTAACTCTTGATATTCTTCTTTAGTATAAGTCATATGTCACCTCAATATATTTATTTCCCGTGGGGATGGAAGTCTTGATAGTTTTCCTTTAATTTTTCATTAGTAATATGCGTGTATATTTGCGTTGACGACACATCACTATGACCCAGTAATTCCTGAATACTTCGTAAATCAGCGCCATGTTTTAATAAATGTGTGGCGAAAGAATGCCTTAAAGTATGCGGAGAAAAATCCGTTTTAATCCCCTGATCTTTAGCTATTTTTTTCACGATTTTAAAAAAGGCTTGTCTTGTCATCTTATCTCCCCTACTGCTTAAAAACAAATAATTACTATCCTGTTTTTTTAGTAAACTTTGACGATGATAAGTTAAATATTCTGTTAAAGCATCTAATGCATAATCTCCTAAAGGAATAACCCGTTCTTTAGATCCCTTACCGAAAATTCGAACGAGTTCCATTTCTAAATCGATATCCGTAACCCTTAAATTAATTAACTCACTAACTCTTAAACCACTACTATACATCATTTCAAGCATCGCTTTATTGCGATAGCTGTAATGATTAGTTAACTTAATATCTAAAAGCCTTTCAACTTCTTCTTCGCTTAAAACCTTAGGTAAATCTTTTTTTATTTTCGGCTGTACAATATTATCTAAAGGATTATTTTTAACGTATTTTTGCGTAAGCAAAAACTTATAAAAGCTTTTTAATGTACTAATAGCATGGGCCAAAGACTTGCTACTTTCCCCTCCACTAATACTTTGAACATAATCTTTAATATCTTTATTATTTAAGTTTTTTAAACTTTTTTTATCAATGAAATATTTTTTAAATTTCTTTAGTTCGTTCGCATAAGAATTTATCGTATTTTGACTATATTTTTTTTCTAATAATAAATATTCCTTAAATTCTTCGATTTTATCTTCATAATCCATCATTGTCACCTATAATAAATTTTAACAAATTATTCTAAGAAAAACAACTTATTTAAAAAATAAAAAATCACGGATTATTTGAGAGAAATACATGGAATGTGCTATAATATGAAAGGTGATGTATATGAATCCTTTAGCCCATAATATTAGGCCTCAAAAGTTAGAAGACGTTATCGGGCAAAAACATTTAATTGGGCCTAATCAAGTATTATATAATTTAACTAAAAATAAAAAATTATTTTCGATGATTTTATATGGTCCTCCTGGTACTGGTAAAACTACCCTAGCCTATGCCTTAATCAATGAATTGCAATTACCATCAGGCTTCTTAAATGCCGTTATTAATAGTAAAAAAGACTTTGATGAAATGGTTATAAAGGCCAAAGAAACCGAAAACTTTGTTTTAATTATGGATGAAATTCATCGCCTTAATAAAGATAAACAAGACTTATTACTACCTTATTTAGAAAATGGCATTATTACTTTAATTGGCATGACTACCGCCAATCCTTATCACTCAATTAATCCAGCCATCCGTAGTAGGTGTCAGTTATTTGAATTAAAACCGTTAAGTAAAGAAGATATTAAAGAGGGATTAGAAAGAAGTAAACAACATTTAGATAATTTAGAAGTAACAGATGAAGCCTTAGATTACATTGCTTCTTTAGCCGGTGGAGACTTACGTTATGCCTATAACCTCTTAGAAGTTTCTTATTATTCAACCGATAATTTTAAAGTTGACTTAGAAACTGTCAAAAAAATCAATAACAAGCCTAATCTTTATATCGATAAAAATGATGATGGTTATTATGATGTTATTAGTGCTCTTCAAAAATCGATAAGAGGTAGTGATGTTAATGCTGCCCTACATTACTTAGCTAGATTAATTGCTGCTGAAGATTTAGATATTATTTTTCGAAGACTATCAGTTATTGCCTACGAAGACATTGGTTTAGCCAATCCAGCTATTGGCCCTAGATTAAATGTTTGTATTGCCGCCTGTGAACGTTTAGGTCTTCCCGAAGCGAGAATCCCTTTAGGAGAAATTGTTATCGAAATGGCATTATCCCCTAAATCTAATAGTGCTTATGAAGCGATTGCAAGTGCCTTAAACGATGTTTATAAAGGAAACGTTGGCAAAGTTCCAAGCCATTTAAGAACTAATTCTAAAGATTATAAATACCCGCATAGCTTTAAAGGAAGCTATGTTAAACAACAGTATTTACCCGATGAACTAGTGGGTACTGAATATTATCATCCTAAACTAAGCAGTAAATATGAAGTTTCTTTAAAAAATATTTATGACAAAATAAAAAATAAAAGTAATTAATTACATTATCTACATTTACTAAAAGCAGCTACAATTAGCTGCTTTTATAGAGCTTACACTTTTCTTCTAATAAGATAAAATTACAACATCTATCTTTAACATTTTTAGGTAATTAGATTTAGTATAAATTTCTTTTCTATTAGTTGTTAGCCACCTTAATTGGTTTTTAAGTAATTCGATTCTAAATATTTCTTTTTTGTCATTACTTTTTTTATTTAAATCAAAGATTTCATAATCGTCTTTTGTTACTGGAATCATATTATTAAAATTGATAACTCCATAATTTCCCTTATCAATTTTAATTAAATCTAATGTATTTTTTAAGGTTTTATGTTTTACCTTTGGACTTGATAGTGGAGCAAAATATTCTTCCTTTCTATCGAAAATAGCACGCCAATAAATGGCCTTAATTCTTTAGTTCCAGCATTATACGGAACCTTATTATCAAATTTTCTTAAATAGTTACAATATTCTGAATTTATTTTTACTATTTGTAGTCTTTTATACATGAAATCCCCCCTAATGATTTAATGATAACACAAACATAAGTTTTTGTAAATAACTTTTTGTTAACTTTATTTCAAAAAAAAGATTAGAGTGTGCTCTCTAATCTCACTTTTTTAGCTGCCATTTATAGAGCTGGCTTCACTCACTTTTTTAGCTGCCATTTATAGAGCTGGCTTCACTCACTTTTTTAGCTGCCATTTAAGGCTGGCTTCACCTGCTTTTTTTGCTACTGCGTAGCTTTTTTATTATATGCATTTTTGCATAACATAATCACTTATGTACAAATAATATACCACATATTAGCTTAAAAGTCTACAGTTTACAGTTATTTTTTTAATATAAACAATTCTAAAGCTGAGCTTTTATCTATTTTTCCTGTTTTAATATTCATATCCATATCAGCCAGTTCTGATAAATATTTCAATAATAAGCTAGATGTATATTTTCTCCCATTTTGCAAAGCTAACTTGACTCTATAAGGGTGAATTTTCAAAGTACTCGCAATATCCTTTTCACTATATCCTTTTTTAAGTAATTCCTTAGATTGATACATAATTCTAAACTGGTTAGACAGCATAATAATTATTTTTATTGGTTCTTCATTTATTTTAAGCATTTCATAATATATTTCCAAGGCTTTATTTTTGTCATTTTGAACAATATAATCTAATAATTTAAAAATATCCATATCAACTTTTTTACTAATAACATTAATAATATCCTCTTCTGTTATTTTAGTATCTTCTTTATATAGCTTTAACTTTTCTAATTCATTTTTTAAAGCAATCGGGTTATCTCCAGCTCTTTTAATAATAAGGTTAATTAAATTCGAACTTATTTCATAACCTTTTAATTCATTTTTAACCAAAGTAGTAGGATTGATATCGTCATTAAAACATTTAACCTCTCCTACTTTTTTTATTAATTTAGTGATTTTTTTTCTTTCATCAATTTTTTCATTATTAACCGTAAAAACTAAAATAGTATCATTATTTGGATGATTCAAATAGTTTTCAATAATATCACTATCTTTACTAGTCTGGCCGGTAAACATATTAGCGTTTTCACAAATGATCAGTTTCTGATCATTGAACATCGAAATAGTTATAGCATCTTCAATGACATCTTTAATATCATCACTATCTAAATCATATTTACTAATATTTAAATTATCAAATTTTTTTTCTAATTTTTCAATTTCATTTTGAATTAAAAACGTTTTTGTTCCATAAAATAAGTATAACATCTAATCACCTATTTTATTATATCATGTTTTATTTGTTTTTAGAAACGATTTATTATCAGCACTCTCCAGTGGTTACTTCGGATACACCACTACCATAAAACATATCAGTAGTATCAGCACCAGCAGTCGCCCAATTTGGCCCTACATAAATTTTTTGAATATTATTGGTCCACGCAAACATATTATCCATATCAATAACATTGGAAGTATTAAAAGAGCAAAGATTTAAACTGGTTAAACTTTCGCAACTATTAAACATCTTTTGCATAGTTGTTACTTTTGATGTATTAAAATTACTAATATCTAAGGTCTTCAATTTCCTCAATCCAGAGAACATATTACTCATGTTTGTCACATTACTAGTGTCAAATTGACTACCAAAAATTATTGTTTCTAATGTCCCATATGCCCAACCATCCAATAATACATTCCAAGTAGTATACATTCCTTGCATATTGGTAACTTTACTAGTGTTAAAATTCGTCAAATCTATCGTTGTTAGATTATTCCCGCCTCCAAACATTCCAATCATATTTGTTACATTAATAGTATTAAATGAACTAATATTTAATTCAGCCAAATGACTACAAAAATAAAACATTTCTTGCATATTGATTACATTGCTTGTATCAAAGTTATCATTAAAATTAATAGAAACTATATTAATAAATTTTGAAAATAAATTACTACTATCTTCATTCGCAATAACTCCATCTTTAGCTCCGATATATAAATCATATTTTGTATTATCCTCACTATTTTGAACAACCCAAGCCATGACCCTGCCATACACTTTATCGTCGGAAATGTTCCAGCTTTCTATGGCATTACTGGGTACATCATTATTATCTAAAAAGGTGGCTGAAATAATATTTTCTTTATAATACGCAGAGTGAAAATCAGTATTATCGGTACCATTCCAGCTTTGAATTACTCTGCTTTTTTCTATTATATTGCCTTTTGCGATAATATTTAAATTAGTTTGAAATGCTGCATAACCACCTATCATAATAAACATAAAACAAATTAACGATATCACGATTATTTTTCTTTGCTTTTTTAATTTTCTTCTATTTATTTTTCTTCGCATTTTATCCCATCCTTACTGTTATTTTAATTATAACTTTAACCTTTCTTTAAGTCAATGTTCTATATATAACTGTATAAAAGACTTGACACTATTAAATTTATATAATAGCAGTAAGAGAAAGGATGATATCAGTGAATAAATTTACTAGCGGGGAAATTTTAGCCATGAATCTTAAATATTATCGATATCAATTAAACATGTCACAAGAAAAATTTGCCGAAATGTTAGGTACTACTTTACCCTATATCAATCAATTAGAAACTAATAAAAGAAACCCCTCATTAGAATTAATAGATCGCTTTGCCAAATGCCTTAATATTAGTAGTGCGGAACTACTCACCTATAATCCTAAACATCATATTGAAAAAATAAGAATTGATGAAAGAGAAAAATAAAGGTTATATATAAAGGCCTTTATTTGTTTATTTATGTATTTTGTGTTAAAATAATAGCTATTCGGAGGAATTTATATGTCAAAAGCTAAGACTATTGCTTTTTGTGGTATTGATGGTTCAGGCAAAAGTACCCAATTAAAATTAGT
>CALVRF010000026.1 GCA_944358495.1 uncultured Bacilli bacterium | reverse complement strand
ATGATTGTAGGAAATCTAATAAATTTGAGAAAAATTGGATAATTACATTGCTTATTTGAAATTCCTATGTTATAA
Organism: uncultured Bacilli bacterium; assembly: GCA_944358495.1. Taxonomy (GTDB): domain Bacteria; phylum Bacillota_I; class Bacilli_A; order RF39; family UBA660; genus Coprosoma. The sequence continues at coordinate 15,035 of CALVRF010000026.1, read as the reverse complement.
TCGTATTATAGTAGCATGATAGGGAATACGGTCTCTTAAAATAATAGTCAAAGGGGTTAGAAAATGAAAAAAGCATTGATAATGTATGCCTTATTGCTTCTTTATATATTCGTAAATGCTGTGGTGATTGATTCGTCATCTATACCTTTTTATAATGAGATAGTCAACCCTGTGATATGGATTGTTATATGCACAGTTGCGGTAATGCTCAGTAGGGACACAACACTGCGAGTAAAAGATGAAAACAATAAGACACAGAGTTTAATTATTATTTTGATTATTTATATTATAATTTATTTCTTGTTAGGCTTGTTATTTGGGTTCCAAAAGACACCATACTCGAAAGATATATTTAGTATTTTGAAAAATATTTGGTCTTTTGGAGGTATTATATTCTTCCAGGAAATTGTTAGGGCTTCAATGATAAAACTAGAAAAAAAGAAGTATATAAATTTCATTATGATTGTTATTTTATTTGTAGGTGTCAACTTGTCATTTAACAATTTTTCAGAAAACTTTAGTAGTGTTAAAGATACATTTATTTATTCGGCAACTACATTAATCCCATTAATTGTGACAAGTGGGGTACTAACTTATTTATCATATATTGGTGGAGCACGATTACCAATTATATATCGATTGTTTGTTGCTTTACCGGAGTTTATCGTACCTATAATGCCTAATTTAGATTGGTTTGTAACTGCTGTTATTGGAGTAACATTGCCGCTTGCGGTGTTTGTATATTTAAATTATGTCCACATAAATAAACAAGAAAGATTATCAAGGAGAGCAAGAAAAAAATACAGTCCAGTTGTTTATATACCGGTTTTTGTATTTATTGCTTTGGTGGCTGGATTTGTAATTGGGATATTTAAATATCAACCAGTGGCAGTGTTATCAGGTAGTATGTCACCGACATTTAATCGTGGAGATGCTGTGGTCATTCAAAAACTTACTAAAGCTGAGAAGAATGAATTAAAAGAAGGAGATATTATTCAGTTTACTAGTGGTTCAAAATTTGTTGTACATAGAATTGTTAAAATTGGTAATGATGAGTATGGAAACAAAACCTTTACTACCAAAGGCGACCACAATAATGGAAATGATACTTACCCAGTAGGAATTGACCAAGTGGTGGGTAAAGTATCGTTTGTAATACCATATATCGGTTATCCATCAGTATGGTTAAGTGGTATGGTATCATAATAGGAGAATAAGAAGGAGAGATGGAAATGAAACCGAAAAATAGTCATAAAATAATTTTAAAACAATGGGTTCAAGTATTTTTATTAATTCTAGTATTAATTGTTTTGGCCTTTGGAATTTGGGCGGTTGCTAGAAGTTTAAGTGGCAATGGAAATAATAGGGACGAATTATATTCTTATAATTATAACAGTAGTGTTAGTTATAAAGTATTTTTGAGGGATAATAATTTCTTTACTGCCAATTCACTAGGAATGAATAAACAATATATTGCTTCTTTAGTGGATTATATCGAGATGGAAGCCAAATATAATTTCCAAAGCGATAAGGATTTAGATTATACTTATACATATGATGTAGTGGCTACGGCTAAAGGTGTATATGCAGAAGCTGAGTCTGAAGCTTCAGAAGTATGGTCTAAAGAATATCCAGTTGCAGCAGCAGAGACTAAATCTGGTACTGGCAAAAGTTTCACTGTAGATAAGACAGTTCAGTTAGATTATAATACCTATAATCAAATTATGACTGATTTTAGAAATCAATTTGGATTATCTGTAGATGCAAGTGTTGATTTATCATTAAGATTAAATATTACTGGTAGTTTGAAAGGGGAAGAAACTCAAACTTTACAAGAAAGTAATACTATGACCTTAAACATTCCATTAGTAAAACCAACATTTGTGATTACCCCAGATTATGTCAATAATGGTGGCGAGACGATTTATAAGGATGCAGATTCTGGCTATGAGATTAACATCCCATTATTAGTATTAGGCATTGCTCTATTACTCGTTGGTGCGGTTATGCTTAAAAAGATAGGTGGAAGTTTATTAACAACGACTAAAAAATCCGAATATGTTCTATTCTTGAATAAAATCCTTAAAGAATATGGCGACATTATCGCTAAAGCTGAAAACGTTCCAAATCTAACACAATATGATGTTGTTCATATTAAGGACTTTAATGACTTAGTAGATATTGAAGAAGAATTACATTCACCAATTATTTATAACGAAGTTCGTGAAGATTTAGAATGTTGGTTCATGATATTTAATGATAAGACAGCTTATAAATTTATTCTTAGATATGAAGATTTTGCTCGTATTAAGAGAGATTAAAAATAAGGTCCCAATTATGGGGCCTTTATTGTGTTTAAAATATTTAATATTTCCTTGGGGGTTTCGTCTGAAAGGTTTATTCGGAAATGACGAATCCCCATATTTTTTAATGTTTGTATGTCATTGATTAAGTTGATTTTATTTTGACTGAGGATATGACTTTGATTGTTTTTGTTGATGATAGGGAATTTTTTATTTTGTTTATTTTTTAATAAATAATTATTGCTAGGTGTTAATTTATGATGCATTACCATTAATTCGAGGCGACCATAAACAATTATTTCAACATTGTTTCCATGTTTTATTAATCCTTGTATTTGAGTTAGGTTCATTTCTGGTGAAATAGTGATTTGTCTAATGTTGTGGTCTGTTAGAAAATCTGCACTATAACCATTAACAACATTTAAAGTGTAATCAGTAAAGCATATGTTGTTTTGGTGATATTTGTATATGCCGCCAAGTTCTGTTAATAAGAGATTTTCATTTTGAAATTGGGGCAGGTCTCTACTTGTTCTATCTAGTACGAAAAAGAGATGATCAGATTTATATTTTAAATATAAATCATAGTTGTCTGTGTAGATATTATTTACTTTGTCAATAAGCGTTTTTAACTGTGTTTCATTCGATACAAAAGCGTTAATGGTTGTTTGTTTTGAAGGTGATTTTTTAGTAAAGGCAATTTGGGGAGTTATAGGTTTATAATTTACTTTAGTTTTTTGTTGAATTAAGGTTTCAATTAATTGTCTTCTTAAATCGTTAATTTCTTTTAATGGAATAAAAATGTTTTGGTCTGCATTGATGATGATATTATTGCAAGTAAATGGCGTGTTCCCTAATTTGGTTAATTGGTTATAGATGTTGCTGGTGGTGACCGGCGTAGTTATAGCGGGGCTAATGATATTACCTTGTTTAGTTATAGTTCTTTGATTATCTTTGATGCTGATAGTTAAATGTTTACCGATTTTGGCGGTAACCTGAAAAGTAATGGGCATTTTCTTTAATGGATATTTTTTTAATTTATCGATGAGCTTAGAGTCGGTAGTTTTTCTGACATTATCTAGGCTTTTTAAATCTATTTTATTATCTAGATAGATGATGTCGTCTTTTTTTGCTTTATTGATTAAAAGGCCTTGATTATTGTATAATTTGTTGACAATCATCCCTTTATGACTTTCTTGAAAGCGAATTCCATCATTTTGGTTTAGGTCATCTATAAGTTTTATTTTAATTTTTTTACCTATTGCTAGGACTTTTCCGAGAGGAATACCGATATGATTGGGACTTTTTTTATTGATTAGTTTTTTATTTTTTTGGTTAAAAAGGTGTCCTTCAGTAAAGTCCCTATTGAACAGTTTTTTTAAATCTTTTTCGGTGTTGTTGGTGTGGTTAGTATCTATTAATTCACGATACATTTTTGTTACAAATCCGACATATTCAGGACTTTTCATACGCCCTTCGATTTTTAAGCTTTGAACATTGCTGTTGAGAATTTGTTTGATTTGACGACTGGTATTTAATTCTTTAGTGCTGAGGAAGTATTCCCAATCAGATACCTCTTTATTGTTACATATTAGTTTATAAGGAAGGCGGCATGGTCCGGCACATTCACCACGATTGCCACTTCTTCCACCTTCAAAACTACTAAATAGGCAGCATCCACTATAGCAAATACATAAAGCACCGTGGATAAATATTTCTTTTTCAATGTCGGTTTTTAAATTATTAATCTCTTCTAGTGATAATTCACGTGCAAGTACAGCTCTTTTGATACCTAGACTTTTATATAATTTAAGGGCTTCATCATTACAAGTATTTGCTTGGGTCGATATGTGAATTTCTAAATCTGGTAGGCATTCTCTAGTTAGTTTAATCATTCCAATATCTTGCATAATGACTGCGTCGACACCATGAGTGTATAGGAATGTTAAATACTTTAGGCAATCATTAACTTCACTTTCATAAATGATAGTATTAACGGTTACATATATTTTTACGTCATATATGTGGGCGTAATTGATGGCCTCTATGAGTTCATCTTGAGTAAAGTTTGGAGCAAATTTTCTTGCTCCGAAGTTTTTACCACTAATATATACTGCATCGGCACCATTATGGATGGCGGCTTTTAAGGCTTCCATATTGCCAGCGGGACTTAGTAATTCTGGTTTGTTCATGTAAATCACCTATGGATATTATAGCGTAATTTCTTATATAAATAAAGCTTTATCTTGAAGTGTTATTGGGATTTGTGTTATGATTATGGGGGAGAAGAATATGACTGATTTAAAAAAGTTTACGATGAGAGATGAAGATTTTGAATGCTTGGTTTGTCATCAGCAAGTAACGAAATTGGGTTATACAGCTAGAGACCATTGTCCTAAATGTTTATGTTCTAGACATGTCGATGTAAACCCTGGTGATAGGCAAGCAACTTGTTTAGGTATTTTAAGGCCAGTAGCGGTAGAGAAGTTTAAGGACACTTATAAAATTGTTTATAAATGCGATAAATGCGGTATTATTAAGAAGAATATTATGGCTAAAGATGATAATATGAATTTAATTATTGAAATTATGAGTCATCCTATACAAATATATTTTTAAGATGTTTACAATATATTTGATAGTGGTATAATATTTATGTAAAGGAGGCCTTTATGCGCGGAAAAAGAAGAATTAAACGTAATGTGATTATTGCGGCGATTGTTGTTTTAGTTTTAATTATTTCCTTAATTGTTTACATGGTAATTAAGGATTTAAAACAGGAAGATATTTTACGTGAAGAAATTAATACTTTATCGAGCGTTGATATTACTGAAGGAAGATACAATACGGATATTAAGACGACAGGAGATTATGCGATTGTTGAGAAGACAATTAAGGAATATTTAGATGAGTATGCAGTGACTTTACAGCGGGTGCTTAAAATGATGGAAGATGAAACTTTAGTTAATATGCTTTCGGCGAGTAATTATCAAAGTGATGGCCCCGAATTTACGAGTAGTAAAGAATTTTTAGCTAAAACTAAGGAAGACTTTAATAAAGATTTAAATACGTTAACAGAAATGACAAGCTCTGAGGCAATTATGGAGAAAATTGAGGAGAAAAACTTAGATAGTTATTATAATAATTTATACCGTGAATTAATGCTTAATGGAGTGGCTGAGGAAGACTTTGATGCTTCGAAGAATGGTTTACAGGAAGCCAGTGATAAAATCAACAATATTTTGGATGTGGAAACGCAAGTTATTAATTTGTTGCTAGAAAACAATGGTAAATGGTCGATTGAAAATGATAAGATTGTTTTCCAAGACACTAATACTTTGAATCAGTATAATGAACTAATTCAAAAAGTTTCTTAAATAAAGGCGGATTGCCTTTTTTTTTGTTTTATTTTGGTGGAACTGTGGTATAATGTAAATAGTAATCATTATTATTATTTTAAGGAGACTATTCATGCGAAAAACGAGACAGAAAGAGTTAATTTTTAACATTGTGGATAATAGTTATAATCATCCGACAGCTAATGACGTGTATGTCAAGTGTCAACAAGAGTTACCGGAGATTAGTTTGGCAACAGTTTATCGCAATTTGAATTTTTTGGCGGATAATGGTTTAATTAAGCGTATTAAGATGCCGGATAATATTGATAGATTTGATAATCGTCATTATGATCATCCACATTTTATTTGTGTTAAATGTGCTAGTGTGATGGATTTGGAAGATGGTTTTTCATTTGATGTTGATTCTTTAAATAGTAATAAAATACTGGATTACGAAATTAATGTGAGAGGCATTTGTGAGAAATGCCTAAAGAAAGAAGGAGAGATTTGAATGGAGTTAAAAGGAAGTAAAACTGAAACTAATTTACTAACAGCATTTGCTGGAGAGAGTCAAGCTAGAAATAAGTATACTTATTTTGCATCTACAGCTCGTAGTGAAGGTTATGAACAAATTGCTGCTATTTTTGAAGAAACAGCTAATAATGAAAAAGAACATGCTAAAATGTGGTTAAAAACTTTATTTGGTGGTGAAATTAAGGATAGTTTAAAGGTTGATACCAAAGAAGCTTTAAAATTAGCTGCTGAGGGAGAAAATTATGAATGGACTGACATGTATGCAGAGTTTGCCAAAACAGCTAAAGAAGAAGGTTTTGATCACATTGCTTATTTATTTGAAGAAGTTGCTAAAATTGAGAAAGAGCATGAAAATAGATATTTAAAATTATTAGAATCTGTTAAGGAAGAAAAAGTGTTTAAGAGTGATGCACCAAAAATGTGGGTTTGCCGTAATTGTGGCCATGTTCACTATGGTGAGGAGGCTCCGGCTATTTGTCCAGTATGTGCACACCCAAGAGCATATTTTGAATTAAGAGCGGAAAATTATTAAAAAAATTACTTTTTGAATTGAACCTCGTTTTTTGATATAAAAACGAGGTTCATATTACTTTATCATTTCTTGGTATATGTAAATGTCTATAGACATATTATTTAATGTAGTTATGCTATATTTTTTAAATTTGTTCTATTTGGATATATATAGTTGTTGATTTTGTTTTAAAAACTATTGACTTTTTTTATTAATGTCCGTATAATTATAGGTGCCTACTAATTTGCGGGTGTAGTTCAATGGTAGAATTCCAGCCTTCCAAGCTGACTACGGGAGTTCGATTCTCCTCACCCGCTCCATTGACGAATCTGTTCGAACTTTTCGAACTTTGATATATAGAAATCAATCGCAAGATTGATTTTTTTGTGTCTCGAACTCCCGTAGAGCTTGGAAGTACAAAGAAATCATCCTAAAGAAAGGATGGTGTTTATGATTAAGTTTATTAAGCAAGAATTACCTTTTGAAAAGTCATTAAAACAAAGACTAGATTTTATCTGTAAATTCTGCAAAACAAAACCAACATTCATTAATGGTAATATTATAAAGATTGATAAAACCAATCTAGCTTATATTGAACCTCATAGAATCATTATTAAAGGGATAACATTTCTTGCATTTAATTATTCTACTGATATTTACATAAGAAACTTAACTAATAAAATTAAAATATCAGAACTAGAAAACTACTTAAATACTATGAGATGACCTTTCACAAGATAGATTTTTATCTAAAAATATTGTATAATTTATATAGAGGGTGATTTATTTACCTAAAGTCTTACAACGTATTTTGAGAAGTGAAAGTATTAGTTCGTAGTACCTTCACTTCTCTTTTTTTAAACTTAAAAAGGAGATGATTAAATATTGAATGAAGAAAAGAAAAAATTTGTAGTTGGGCTTTATCCTAGAGTTAGTACAGAAGATCAAGTACGTGAAGGATTTAGTTTAGATGAACAAGAAGAAAGCTTGAAAAGATTATGTGATTATAAACATTACACAATCTACAAAGTCTATCGTGAAGAAGGTGTTTCAGCCAAAAGTATGAATCGTCCTAAATTCCAAGAAATGCTAAAAGATATGAAAGATGGAAAGATAAATAAAATTATTGTTTATAAACTAGATAGACTTACTCGTTCAATTCAAGATTTAGAAATAATCTGTAAGATGATTGAACAATATAATTGCAGTTTAGAAAGCATTTCCGAAGAATTAAATACCGAAACCTCTACTGGTATATTCTTTATGAGAATGACTACCATACTTGCACAACTTGAAATTGAAAGAACTTCAGAAAGAACAAAATTTGGTTTAGCAGGAGCTATAAAACAGGGACATATTCCTCATAGAGCACCACTAGGATACAAGCATGAAAATAAAATGTTAGTTCCTGATGCTTTAACAAAAGATACAGTTGTTAGAATATTTGAACTTTATCACAATAGAATGTCATATCAAAAGATTAGCAACTTATTCAATAAAGATAAAGTTTTAAGTAAAGAAAATTGGAGATATTCTACCATTGTAAATATTTTACAAAACTAAATTTATAAAGGCGATTTCGTGCATGGTAAATCTTAGCTACCATAAAGATGTTGTTAAGGCTATTGTTTCAAGAGAATTATGGGAAGAATGCCAAGTACAAAAGAAAAAGAACTCTAGAAGTTATATGAGAAATCTTACTTATTTATTTTTACAAAAAATAAAATGTCCTAAATGTGGTAAGATACTTGGTGGTAAAGCTACTAAAAAGAAAAATGGTAATGTTTATTACTATTATTATTGTAGTAACTGCAAATGTAATATTAAAGAAGAAATCATAGAAAACTACATTAAATCTTTTATTGATGACCTTACCGAATATGATTCTATAGTTAATCAATTTTTCTTACCTATGATAAAACAGAAAATAGAAAATCCTAAAGAACAACTAGAAAAAGAATTAAACGAACAAAAAGCAAAAGATACTAGACTTAAGAAAGCATATTTAGATGGAGTTATCTCGCTAGATGATTATAAAACAGAAAAAATTAAAATTGATAATGCAATAGAAAATTTAGAATTAAAAATTGATGACGTAGAAATAAGTAATGAACTACAATTTACTCCTGAAGATATTTTATTAAAAAGAGATATAGACTTTATTAATAATCTTAAATATCCTAATAAATATCAAGAAGTTAATAAGTTTTGGAAAGATTATACACGAGAGGAAAAATCGGAATTTATTATGAGATATGTTAATGAAATAGAGTTAGAAAAGAATGGCAATAAATATGAAGTGAAGTTTATTAAGTTTAGAGGAACAATTTGTAAACAAATATCGGAATTAGAAAACAACGGATACTTAGATAAGAAAATCCAAATATTTGGAAATTTTGCAGGTCAATTAAGATTTAGTGATTATCTTCCAATAGAGCAAGTTGGAAAACATATTATAAGATTAAGACAATTTTATGATGTTAGATTTTATGAAGCAGATTACTATGTTCAAGAACAAGTATTTCGATTTAATTTAGATGAAAATAAATCTACTATTATTAGAGTATTCCCTATGAAAGATTATAAAAAAATTGATTCTAATAATAAACAAGAAATTCATACTTATGGAGTATTATACATTGACAAAAACAACGAACTTTATAAAATGGATGGTAATACTGTTTTTAAATATATTCCTAGTGAATGCAATGCTGTTACATTTTCTAAAGAACCTATTCTTATTGATGTAAAACCTGTAAACTATGAAGACTTATATAATATTAAAGAAACTATTACCGAAGTATAGTTTCTTTGGATTCTAAGGCGTGCCTTAGCCACCTGTATTTTGATTTTTGTCAAAATACCTAGGGGGTTAAATATTTTGTCAGAAACAAAATAAAGCAAAGGAGCTGATATTATAGAACTATCTTATTCACTACATTTAGGTAGTGATAAAAACAAGAAAAACAACGTACGGAAAAGTGGTAAAAGTAATGCTAGTGGTTCTACTTCTATGAGTAATAATGCTATTCAAAATGCAGCTGGATTATCAAAAGCTGATAAACATAATTGTAGAAAGTATGATAATAATAAAGATAATATCGAAGTAATTAAAGGTTCATTTTCTATCTATGAAGATGTTAAAAAACTTTATAAAGATGAATTTGAAGAAGCAAGATTAGAATATAATTCTAGGCAAACTCGTGAAGACAGAAAGATAAAAGATTATTTTACTCATGTTAGCAATAATTCTAAAAATGATTTAGCTTGCGAAATAATTATTGAGCTTGGTGACAAGAACTTTTGGAATACTAAAGATCTGACTTATAAAAAGAAAATGACTAATGTTTTTAAAGAACAAGTTACAGATTTAGAAAATATCTTACCTAATTTTAAGATAGCAAGTGCTATTATACATTATGATGAAACATCACCACATCTTCATATTATTGGTGTTCCAATTAAGACTAAAACTAAAAATGGTATGGCTAAACAAGTTGGAAAATCTAGAGTCTTTACAAAAGAATCTTTAGTTAAACTACAAGATAAAATGAGGACACTTTGTATAGAATCATTTAATAAAGAATATCTATCAAATGACAAATTAAAAACTAAATTAAAAGGACGAAATAAAGATTATCATGTAACCGAAATGGAAAACTACCAACGAATGAAAAGAAACATTGAAATTCATCAAAACAATTTGGATAGAGCTAAAGAAAAAACTGAAATCTTAACAAATAATAGCAAAGAAATCAGAGATATTTTGGAAAGCTTAAAGTCCAAAGGACTTATTAAAAATCAGTTAGTTTTAGACGTTATGAATAAAGATAAACTTCTTGTATTTATAGATTTAGTTGATAAAACTATTGCTGAATATCAAAGTGTTCAAGAACTATTCGTCACCTTAAAAGAAATGGAACACGAACTTATTGCTAATCGTCAAAGAATTAATCTTTATTCAAAAAACAATGAAGAACTTAATCTTGCAGTTGATAATTTAAAGACAAAAATTCAATCACAACATAACAAAATTGCTGATTTAAAGAAAGAGAATACTTTATTGAAATCTTCTTTAAATCATTTTAAAACTATGGTTTTTAACCTTATTCAATTTTTAATAGATAGAATTTATAGAGGAAAAGATAAAGAAAAATATATGAGTTTTGCTAAAGAATTATATGAACATAGTGCACTAGATAAAAACGATTTTGAGCTAATTTCAAACCCCAATAAATCTAACAATTCAAAAGATTATCACACAATAAAAGAGGATGAATATGAAAAATAGTAAAAGTGACTCAATAGAATCACTTTTTCAATTTCGCTTTTTCTTCATCAATAACGCTCTTATCGTATCTTTCATATAAAGGTTTAATATCCTTACTTAAAGAGATATTTAAAATAGTATTGTATTCCCATTTTGAAACTTTAGTATTTAAAAACTCTTCTACCTTGTCACAAGAAAATGGTAAATATGGTTTTAATAAAGTATTAACGTTAGAAATAATATTTACACAGTTAAATAACACACTATTGCATTTATCTATATCGGTTTTTGCAAGAATCCATGGTTGCTTTTCATCAAAGTATTTATTAGCAAAAGCGATAAAATCAAAGATTTTATTAATTCCTTCTTTTACATCTCCATTATCAAGATTAGTTCCTACTTCGTTAAATAACACATTTAATCTTTCTTCAATTTTTTTATCAACTGTAGAATCTTTTAATCTTCCATCAAATGACTTATTTACAAACAACAAAGTTCTGTTTATAAAGTTTCCCCATTTCCCTAATAGTTCTCCATTGATTGAATTAATAAAATCATCCCAAGTAAAATTAAAGTCTCTTTTTTCTGGATTATTAATTAAAAAATAATATCGAATCGCATCCGCTGGATACCTATTTAACAAATATCGAATAGAAATATAATTTCCTTTACTTTTAGAAAGTTTTTCTCCTTCAATCGTAATATATTCATCAGAAACAATTTTGTCAGGCAACTTATAATTTTCTTTTGTTCCCAATAATAAAGCAGGAAAAATAACCGTATGAAATGGAATATTGTCTTTAGCATGTACTAAATAAATTTTATTATCTCTATCTCGTTTCCAAAAATCTTCCCAGTTAAGATTATTTTGTTCACAGTATTTTTTACTTGCAGTCACATATCCCCAAACATTTTCAAACCAGCCATAAATTTTTTTATCTTCATAACCTTTTACAGGGATATCAATTCCCCAATTAAGACTACGAGAAGCACATCTATCAGGCACACCTTCATTTAAATATCTTTCAGTAAATAAGACTGCATTTTCTCTCCAATTATTCCTGTTTGAATTAACTAAATCTCTTAAACTATCTTGAAATTTTGATAATGAAAAATATAAGTTTTTAGTTTCTTTAATACTTGTTGGATTACCACAAATGGCACATTTTGTTTCTTTAACATTATTAATTTCTAAAAGACTACCACATTTTTCACATTCGTCACCTTTAATATCTGCACCACATTTTGGACAAATACCAATAATATAACGATCAGCTAAAAATAGATTACAGTGTTTACAATATAGTTGTTCTTCGGTTCTTTCATAGAGATAGCCGTAGTTATAATATTTCTTAAATTGTTCTTTTACAAATTCCTTATGATAAGGATCATCGGTTTTATTATATAAATCAAAGCTAAATCCTAAATCTTTAAAATCTTTTGAAAAATTTTTATGACATATATCAACTATTTCTTTTGCAGATTTCTTTTCTTGTAAAGCTTTAACATCTATCGGAGTACCATGACAATCACTTCCAGATACTAAAATTACATTATTACCTTTCAATCTATGATATCTTGCAATAACATCTCCTGGTAAACTACTTGCTGCATGACCTATATGCAAATCTCCATTTGCAAAAGGCCAACTGATTCCTATCAATATATTCATTTTAATCCCTTCCTTTCAAACAAAAAACCTCTTAGGAATACTATTTCCTAAGAGGTGAATATATCACGTTACCACTCTTATTTCATTAGTACATTACTGCACTAATCTCATTAACCTACTTATGTCTCAGCATAGTTATAGGCTTGTGCTATAACAGGCACACCTGTAATGACTTACTTAATTTCAGTCAATCACCCTTGAGGGCCATGTTCGAAAAATCATTACATCCTCATTTTCACCTAACAGAGTTCTCTAAAATGCTTGTATTTTTCTACTTCTTCCTCGCACTGGTTTTAGTTAACAATGTTGATTATACTTTATTTTATGCATATTGTCAAATTTTACACTCTACTTTTTAGCATTAAACAGCAATGTTGCATAAAAATAATATTCCATCTTCAACTCGCTTTTTAATTGCTTTCAATTGAATAAAAGTATATCGCCCAGCATTTCCATGTGTTCCATCACTTAAAATATGATATAGCTCTAATATATTTTCGATATCATTATCTATAAATTCTTCTGCACCTTCTAATTCGATACCTTTTTTTCTAAGAAAATATTTAATTTTCCATCTTCTTGTAGCATTTCCTCGCTCTGTTTTATCGCAATTAGGAAACATACTAAAGACTTCTTCATCATGAGCATAGTTATCAAATATATCTGTAAATATTTCTCGTGAGCTTGTACAAAAATGTCTTGTAGCATCAGGATTTTTAGGATTTAAAGAAAATAATGCTCCATTCCATCGATCATTTAAATCAGGAGATAATACTTTCAATTTATCACCAATCATCGAATCATTTAGAGAAACTTCAATTTCAACATTATCTTGTGGATTATCAAGAGTATTAGCAACAACTAAATTATTAACATTTTCTTGTTCTATTAAATTATAGAATTGTTCCTGCTTTGTATTTACGTTTGACAAAACTTCATAATTATCAGTAACTCTTTGATAACTAACATTTAATGTTCTAACACTAGTAGTATAAGTTGTAGTCCTTCTTAAACTAGAATTTAACTTATTTAACTCGCTTTTTATTTTTTGCTGATTTCTTCTTAATTCATTATTAACTTTTCTTACTTGTGTATTATAATTTCTAACTGCTCTATTATAGTTGTTTATTGCAGTTCTTTGTTTACTTTCCAATCTTCTTAACTGACTCTTTAATTGAGATGTGCTAATTTTTCTTACCATATACTATTTCCTCCTTATAATATTTTTAAGGAGTTACAACAATCATTTTGTTTATATTTTTAAATTTCTATCTTTTTTTCTTTTCTCTTTGTGATAAAGCACTTCCAGCGATACTTTTATTAGTTTTAGATGTTCTTCCATCACGAAGCACCTTTGATGCTTTTTTTGCTACTTTTAAACTCGTAGTTTTCTTTGCCATGCTATCATTCCTTTCATTTATAATTGTTTGATTTTACATAGATAGTAATAAAGTAATATACAAAACCTTGATTTTTATTTAATAACTATGTTATTATAATAAAGAGCAAGTCAATCAAATAGTTCTTTATTTGTTTATCTGTGCTTGTGTTAAATGATTGTTGTAACTGCCAATTACAACGATAAAAACCTTACAGACTCCAATCTCTGTAAGGTTTTATTTTACTGCAATTTATATTAAAACTACAATTCACATCCTTTAAGACAAGAGTCTTTTGAATTTTTACCAAATTAAATATAACATTATTATTAGCACTTGTCAATTGAGCTTGCTACAATCAGTAAAATTATCTTTGTTATTTTTTAAATTTATGATAAAATCTTATTAAAGATTGATATTTTATATATCAAATCGTTAAGAAGCGAAAAAGTTGTAAATATCTACTTCATCCGCTCCATATAGAAATAAAGAGGTTGTCATGAAATGATTTCAGGCAACCTCTTTTTAATGTATTTTTATGATATTTCTTAAATAAATTAACATAAAAAAGTTTTTAAGTTTAAATCACTAAATTCTTCTTAAATAAGCTTAGAGGAAACTTATATTTTTGATAATTAATAGGTATTTTTTATTTATTGAATATTGTTTTATTTAATAAACATAGGAAAATGGGGGGAGAAACTAGTTATCTAATTTCATGGCAGCCTCTTTTTATTGGTGTGATTGAGTACAGATTTAAGTTGTCTATTTTTTTAATTTAAATTTTTATAATGTAATTTCGATTCAAATTAAGGGCTTAATATACTTTGATAGAATTTTGTGTTATAATATTATTATCTAAGAATAGGTGAGGTGCGCGGAATGAAAAAAGGATTTACGTTAGCGGAATTATTAGGTGTGATAGTAGTTATTGGTTTACTTTTATTATTAATAATTCCAGCAATAATAAATGGAGTGAGTTCTAGGGAAGACGAGGTTGAAGCCGCGCAAAATGAAATTATTTTTGAAGC